>DQUJ01000195.1 GCA_015662325.1 Leucothrix mucor
CTTTGCACCTTAAGTGAGGTTTATACTATATGTATCACTGGTTGGTTATACAATATTTTGGAGTTTATAATGAGTGGCTGCCAAAGCGTCATTGCTATAAAGCTAGATAAAAACAAGCTCCAAAATTAATCCAAAAAATAGTATTACTCAAATTCCATCGCACGAAAAATGCGCCCTGCATTTTTCGTGCGCAAGTTCATTAAATGTATCAAGATGCGAATAGGTTGATTGATCAATCTTATAAGCCTCTTGCTCGCTACCGTCGTCATGTTCGCGCATATAGACGAGATAATCCTTTTATTCCTAGTTTACGCTTGAAACTTTACTATAACTTAAAAGCTTAGTAGCAAGTGATTCAATTGAAATGTTGACTTGTACGTTGGAGTTTATAGGGTTTGAGCGCCAAATAAAATAATCTGAATGGCTATCATCGTAATCTGTAGCTTGGTAAATATTGGGCATACTGGGAATATGATCACCGTAGAAACAGAGTGTAGTTTCTCTGTTTGACTGTCGGTAGTTATCCGTTAACGCTTTGATCATTTTATCCGCGTTTTTAAGGTGGCGCAGGTAGACGGTTAGGTCGCTCATGCCACTGACTTTAGTATCAGAATAATATTCACTTTGTTCTTGTTTACTGGTTTTTTCAAGATGCAATGGTCCGTGATTCTCCATCGTAATTGCAAATATAAACAAAGGTTTATCGGTTATTTGTTTTGTGATTTCAAGTATTTTGTCAGTAACCGATTGATCGGAAATATAAGGGCCAAATTTCTCAGCACCTTCAAAACTACCAATATCAATAAACTCATCAAACCCGAGTTTGGGGAAGAGTGCTTCGCGCCCAAAAAAGGAGGCGGGATGAGGGTGGATGCACACGCAATAATAGCCTTGAGCTTGTAGCGCTGAGGCGATGGAACTAACAGGCATCTGCTTGATAAATTGATAAGGGTAGTAGCGATATAAACCCATGTCTTGATATTTTAGCCCGGTGAGAAATGAGAACTCAGAGCGCATGGTATTGGCTCCCCACGCGGGAACTTTGAGCTTGCCGTATTGCACAGACTCGGCGTTGCAGGCATCAAAGTTATTTAGAATATCGGTTTTGATCGATGGATGTAAACGGCGCGCATCGAAGAAGGATTCGCTTTGGATGACGGTGATATTGGGTTTGCTGTCTGTGCTTAGCTTTGAATCCTTCATGTAAAAGTGGGGGGGTGTGCTTTGAGTATTCGTGTTTTTATGAGTGCTTTCACGAGCAAAAAACGGAGAAGATTGTAGCGTTTGTACAATTTGTTGTTTATGTTTTTTGCTTCGTGCTTGTAGCGTGTAGGCGGTTAGCGTGTTGATCAAGCCGTAGCGCGCGTTGTCTACTTCTGGGTTGGCGGATAGCATGAGTTTTTCGGCAATATTTTTACTGAAAAATCCAATGCCAATAATCGCAAGCAAAGACAGAAATATGCGTTGTGCAGTAAATGCCATCGCAGGCTCAAGCGTTAGCACGACAATAATCAGTCCGATGATAATAATGGGCGCGATGATGACAGGCGCTAATCCTAAAAAAGGGAAATACAAACGTGGGTGCTTAAAGGCTTGGGAGAACATAGCAAAATCAGAAAACACTATTGGCTCTTTAAGCGCCTTGAATTTTGCATTGCTCACGGCGATCACAATAATGAAAAAGACCACAAGCGCAATGCCAGTGAAAATAGGGCGCTGTACAATTAATGTGAGTGTTATAAATAATATGCTGACAATAGAACTGTGTAATATCAGTGTGTTGGCGATAAATCTTACCGTTTTAGGTTTGCTAAATCGCTCTAACCATATTGAAGCTGCAATGGTTGAAAGCAGTGCGAGGATGAACGTTAGCATGATCTTTTATTATCTCGCCTTTACGCCGTAGAGTTTACGCATAATCCAATCGGCAAGAGATGAGGGCAATAGCGATAGCGCCCAAATTCCAAAATTTAAAGGGAATGGAAATGAGATGCTGGCTTTATTTTTGTCGATGCCATTAACAATAATATCAGCGGCACGTTCTGGGCTGATCATAAAAGGTTTATCAGAATAAAATTGATCACTCAAAGCCGATTTTACAAAGCCAGGATAAACCACACTCACACCGATGTTATCGGCTTGCAACCAGCCTCGCAGTGCTTGCCCATAACCTTTAACGGCGGACTTGCTGGCGCAGTAAACAGGTGAAATCGGCATACCGTAATGTGCAGCGAGTGAGCTAACAATAGCGATTTGACCGTGCTTGCGTTCTCGAAGCTTATCGATTAATGGGTTCAAAGTTGCCAACACGCCGTACACATTGGTATCAATCACACTACAGATTGCTTGCCATGATTCGGCTTCGCCACCTTTGGGGATAATACTGGTAACGCCCGCATTGCAGATCACAAGGTCGATGGGATATTCGGCATCAATTTCGCTAATTATTTTTTGCAGGGCTTGGGTATCTGTTACATCAATACGGTAGGTTAATGCGGCAGACTGTTTTTTCTTACAATCTTGAGCAACGGTTACTAATTTTTTATCGTTTCGTGCCAGCAAAATCAAGCGCGTAGTTGAGCTGGCATAGCGCTTAGCTAATGCCGCACCAATGCCATCGCTTGCGCCCGTGATGAGTATGTTTTTTCTGTTATTCATATGTTTGTTTATTCAATATTAGCATCAAAAAATGGCAAACTATTTGCTACTGCCATTTTAATACCTTTTTGATTATAAAAGTTGCCATTAATCTGGGTGTTTTCAATCACCGAAGTTTTAAAAGCTTCAAAAAGCGCTTGGTCTGGCGGGCTGGCTTGCGTCCAAAAAACATCTAACGAGCCTTGGAAGGTAAGCCCAGCCATATTATAAATAGCGTTTCCTAATGCAATCACAGGGCAATTATAGATTAATGCAGAGGTGCCCACCGTGCTATTTACCAGCACAGTTCCTTTTGCGTGTTGAAGCAGTGAAACAAGGTCTCCTGCTTCTAAATAAATCACTCGATCTTCATTCAGTTTATTTTCGTGTGCCGCCTTTTTAATAACGGCAGGATAATCAACAAACCAAGGATCAAGTGGATGGTTTTTGATAACGAGTAAAGCATCTTGTGGAGCATTTTTAGCAAAGGACTTAATCGTTATTTGTATCAAATCTTCAATACTGCTGATTGAAGAATGAATGCGTATTTGCGCATCAGCACCTAGTTGCAAAGGCAAAAGGTAGAAAGGCTTTTGACTGGCAAGAAGCGTATCAATTTGCTGTTTAGCCTTCTTCTCAAAATAGAATTTAACCGCAGGAATACGTTGTACAAACCCCCAGTACTCCTTCAAAGCGCTATCAGGGCGATGTGTTTGATAATGCGGAAATAGGGGGTTTAAAAGAGCCTTGGCTAAAAGGTAACGAATATCATGCCAAGCACGAATTGAAAGCCCGCCACCTGTTGGCTGAGTAGTTTGGTTTTTTACTTGATGTGCTTTTGTAAAAGCATGAAACCATTCAGGGTCTTTAGACAAGCTAGAGTTTGCGTTAACACCGCCCTTATCCAGTGTGACCCAATTAGGTCTAAAATAGCCTTCTTCATAAACATGAATATTGATACTTTTACTTTTAGCCAGCTCAATAGCAGGCAGATGAACAGGGCGCATATCACCAAACAGAATAATGTCGCTAACGGCATATTGATCAAAAATATCAGTATAAAAATCAGGAAGCGCATCAAGCGTGCCACGGTAATTGATATGTTTGAGCGC
>DQUJ01000138.1 GCA_015662325.1 Leucothrix mucor
AATGATTTGGAATACATAACGGTATTTTAAAAACGGTAAAACGAAAACAATGAAATACACGGAATTTGAAATTTGAATAATGGAACGTTGCAAGAAATGACGGTGGAGAGTTTCACCATGGTCATGTTGGGTTTCGTACCTCAATCCAAGCTACGTTCTATCAATGTTTAAATATTTAAGGTAAAAAATAAGACTTAAAAGATCAATGGGGTCGGTCTCGATTGATTTAACAATTGATAACAAATTTGAATAAAAAATGAGATTTACAAAGCACACCCCCCTGTTTTATGCTATTTTGTACGAAAAATACGCCTAAAAATGGCATAAATAAAGTACAAATCGGCATAAAAGAGGGGGGGGCAAAGGAAAAAGGCTTTAAAACAGGCTTAACAGACAGGTAGGATGCATTCCATGCGCCACAAATGTTAAATAACGGAACAATGTAATTTTTAAATGATGAACTTCGAATCAACAAACGGTGCGTAAAACGCACCCTACGAATATGAGCCAATACGGTATACAAAATGATGATTAATCTGTGTGTGTATGTCTAATTATCGACGTGCAAACACGAAAGGAGGCACTTACTTTTTTACGGTTGTAACGTATCGACGGCAAAAAATTCTTTGTGATGATGCTATTCGTTTGGCACTTCGCGAGGGTATACAACGGGTAAAGGAAAAACATCCCTTTACAATTGATGCTTGGGTTTTATTGCCGGATCATTTGCATTATATTTGGACATTGCCATCTGATGATGCTGATTTTGGTTTGCGTTGGGCAATGATTAAACGTTACGTTACAAAGCAATGTGGTTCATTGCGACGTGATGATTGGATGACGGCATCTAAACAAAAGCGTAAAGAATCAACGCTTTGGCAACGACGGTTTTGGGAACATCAAATCCGTGATGAATGTGATTACAACAGACATATGGATTATTTACATTTTAATCCTGTTAAACATGGTTTGAGCTCATCGGTTAAAGACTGGATAGGTGGCAGATATTACACTGGCGAAGGTGTAAAAAAGAATAAAACCGTCGCTCAATTTTGGTTTGAACAATCTGCAAAACAAGGTAATAAATCTGCCATGTGCGCATTAAGACGTTATCTTCAGTAGCGGAGAATAAGAGAATGGATAAACAAAAAGTCATCGTCGGTATGTCGGGCGGGGTAGATTCCTCGGTTGCCGCCCTGCTCCTGATACAGCAAGGTTACGAAGTCGAAGGCTTGTTTATGAAAAACTGGGAAGAAGATGATACCGAAGAATATTGCACCGCCGAAACCGATTTAGCCGATGCGCAATCGGTCAGTGATCAATTAGGTATTCCCCTGCACACGGTTAATTTTTCGGGCGAATATTGGGATCATGTCTTTGAGTATTTTTTGGATGAATACCGCGCGGGGCGTACCCCTAACCCCGACATTATGTGCAATAAAGAAATTAAGTTTAAAGCTTTTTTAGATTATGCGATTAACTTAGGCGCTGATTTTATTGCAACGGGTCATTATGCGCGAATTGATCGCACGGCTGAACAGTTAAAAATGCTAAAAGGTGTTGATGAAAATAAAGATCAGACTTATTTTTTATACACGCTACAACAGCATCAATTAGAAAAAAGTTTATTTCCAGTGGGCGAACTAGAAAAGCCCGAAGTACGTAAACTGGCAGAACAAGCAGGTTTTGATACCGCTACCAAAAAAGACAGCACGGGCATCTGCTTTATTGGCGAGCGTAAATTTAAAGAGTTTCTGCAACGCTTTATTCCCGCACAACCAGGGGAAATTGTCGATCCCGATGGCAACGTAATAGGTGAGCATCAAGGCTTAATGTATTACACCTTAGGGCAACGCCAAGGTTTGGGTATTGGCGGATTAAAAACCGCATCCGAAGCACCCTGGTTTGTGGCAGCTAAAGACCTTAAAAAAAATCATTTAATTGCAGTACAAGGGCATGATCACCCGCTCATGCTTAAATCGAGTTTAAGCACATCACAACTCCATTGGGTTGCTGGAAAAGCACCTGCTAATGCGTTTAGTTGTTATGCCAAGATTCGTTATCGTCAGCAAGAACAAGCATGTCAGGTAGAAATTAATTCGAATGATAATGCGCAGGTGGTTTTTGATGATCCACAACGCGCCATTACACCAGGGCAATCCATCGTATTTTATGAAAAGAACGTTTGTTTGGGGGGCGGGATTATTGATTAAAGAGAGCCTTCTTTAAGATTAAAAACGTGTCAAAATATCGATAACGTTACTTCATAAAAATATCGCTGTGTTCTCTGTGCCCTCTGTGGTTAAATTCATTTCTTTATTACATACTTTAAGGCTTAGTAAATAGTGGATTCAAATATTCAAAATCGAACGATCGCGTTAGCCGCATTATTTCAATGCGTGGAAGGTGTCACTCAATTAGCCAATAACGGTACTGTTAATCAAGCATTATTAGAAACGTGTATTAACAGTATTCTTAAAGAAGATGCCGATACCGCCGTAGATTTATATGGTTCGTTATCTGATCTAGAAGTGGGTTTTAAATCTATGTTGCACCAATTAGGCACAGGTCAACTAACCCCTGATGGCAAACCCAAAGATATGGAGGCCACTCGCTATTCATTAGGGCTGTTACATTTAGAAAACAAACTGAATAAAAATGCTGATGTGTTCTCCCGATTAATCGACGGGATTAAAGAGACACAAGAAAAGTTGGCGTTTTTCGAAGCCGGACATGACAATATTGTGGCTCGATTAGCCGAGTTATACGCGAATACAATCAGTACAATGGCACCCAAAATAATCGTCAAAGGTGATCAGAGCTATCTTTCAAAACCAGAAAATGCCGCTAAGATTCGTACTCTTTTATTAGCAGGTATACGTGCTGCCCTGCTGTGGAGACAAGCCGGTGGTAATCGCTGGAAGCTATTGCTTGAACGTGGCAAGCTACAACGCCA
>DQUJ01000003.1 GCA_015662325.1 Leucothrix mucor
AATTCGCTAACAATGGCGCGAATATGTTGTGCACTGGCAATTACAAAAATCTCATCATTCGCTTCAATGATGGTATTGCCACTAGGGATAATAGCCTTTCCTTTTCTAAAAATAGCGGTAACACGTACTTTAATATCAGGTAAATGTTCTTTGATTGTTTTAATTTTATGACCCACTAACGGGCCTTCGTGAAACGCTATAATAGATACTAAACGTACTTTCCCATTGGCAAAGTCCAATACTTGCATTGTGCCGGGGTTGGAAATAAGGCGATAAATATAATCAGTGATTAATTGCTCGGGACTAATCAACACATCAACAGGAATCAGCTCTGGCGTAAATAATTCTTGATGCTGTAAGTAACCCGCTGCTCGGATTCGAGCAATTTTTGTAGGCGTACGAAACAGGCTATAAGCCACCTGACACGCCATCATATTGACTTCATCACTGTTAGTAACAGCTATCAACATATCCGCATCATTCACATTCGCTTGCTCTAGGATATCTGGGTGCGAAGCATGTCCCTGTTTAGTATGCACATCCAGCTTTTCGCGTAACTCCCGCAACACCGCCGCATTCGTGTCTATGATCGTAACGTCATTATCTTCATTCGCCAGATTCCGCGCTAACGAAGCGCCCACCTGACCTGCACCTAGAATTACGATATTCATTTTAAATAGTTGTTGTTCCGATTACTGTAATAATAAATCGTAGATAATTACAATAATCGTTCAGATTGCCTCTAACATCCATCAATTCAAGGCAGAAAATGTGAGTTTACAAACGTAAATGACCATTTCCCAACGCCCAAATGGTGGATGTTAGAGGTGAGCTGAGCGATTATTATTTTTTTCCGTATTTTTTGGGGTCAATATCTAAGGATCGCATCTTCCGATACAAGTGTGTCCTCTCCATTTGCACTAGTTTGGCTAATTTACTCACATTGCCATCTACCTTTTTAAGCTGATGATCTAAATAATCATGCTCAAACTGATCTCGTGCTTGTCTTAACGGCAATTCAAATAAACTATCTGGAGCAACGGTAATACCCTGAGTGAATATTGCCACTTCTGTACCCAATGCTTCTTCAACCTCATCTTGCGATATTTCAGTTTCTGTTCCCATTATTAACAGACGTTGCACTAAGTTTCGTAATTCACGAATATTTCCTAGCCAACTATGATTTCTTAAAAAGTTTTGCGCAGACACTGAAAAATGACGATACGGCAAACCATCCACTTCGATAAGTTGATCCACATAATAATTTAATAATTCGGGCACATCTTGAGGGTGATCTATTAGTCCCGGTATCACTAATGGCACTACATTTAAACGCTGATAAAGCTCATCATTAAATTCGCCTGCGTTCACGTCGTCACGTAGATCATGCTGGGATGATGCTATCAAGAGCACATTCATATCAATACTGTCTTGGCCTTCTATGCGGGTGTAGTAACCATCACGTAAGGCGGCTAAAAGTCGTGTTTGCGCTTCTTCAGTTAATGCGGCAATATCAGATAGATATAAACAGCCTCCGTTAGCTTCATCTAGCAGACCATAACTTACTTTTTCACCTGATTCGCTACCAAATAGTTTACGTTGCATTTGATCTATATCGAGAGAAGAAACGGTGGATTTTACAAAAACACGGTCTTTACTATCGCTTTGCTTATGCATGTAGCGTGCAAATACTTCCTTTCCTACGCCTGATTCTCCATACACTAAAACAGTCTTATGATGCGTTGCGATACGTTGCGCTTGTTCGCGCAAGTTTTTCATAATTGAACTACTACCGATCGGTATTACAGGTGTGCTTATTTGATCTCGAAGACCTTTATTTTCTTTTAATAATTTTTCAGCCTGTAATGCATTTTCGATAGTTAATAACATTTTCGCCATCGACAATGGCTTTTCTATAAAGTCATGCGCGCCTAAACGTGTTGCTTCTACCGCTGTTTCAATCGTACCATGACCCGACATCATGACTACGGGGCAATACAGCGCACCTGTTTTTTTCCAGCTTTTTAACAGCGAAATTCCGTCTTCACCTGGCATCCAAATATCAAGTAATACCAGATCGGGGCGACGTTTACGACGCATATCTTTTGCTTGTTCTGCATTTTCAGCGACGCCTACTTCATACCCTTCATCTTCAAGTATTTCAGAAACTAATTGGCGAATATCTGGCTCATCATCTACAACCAAAATATAGTGTGCTGACATATGTATCCTCGTTTTTTGTTCTGGGTGTTCTGACTATCTAAAGTACAACATTAATAGGGAGATAAACACTTATTTTAGCACCCTCTGATTCATTATTGGTAGCTAACACTGCTCCATCATGTTCTTCAACAATTTTTTTAACAATGGCTAAACCTAAACCAGAGCCCTTGCTTTTTGAACTTGTGTAAGGCTCAAACAAGGTAGGTAATAAATCATCATTAATTCCGCTACCATTGTCGCATACGCTAATTACAAATTGCTGCTTATCTTTTGCAAGCGCATTCGAGCTTGTCGCTTCCAATTGGGTTGTGATGGTAACGAGCGCTGAAGCACGCTCTTGCTCTGTATTTTGTTCTTTATTTTGCTCTGTCGCTTCTAACGCATTTTTTATTAAATTAACCAGCAGTTGCCGCATTCTATCGCTATCAACGTGAAGTAGCGCTTTCTTTGCTTTTAAATCTAACACAAGTTCGGCCTTAAATTCATTAATACGATACAGTTCAACCACTTCGCGTATCAACGAATGCATATCAACATCTTGAAGTTTTAATGCAGGCACGCGCGCATATTCACTAAACGCATTGACCATTTTTTTCATGGTGTCTACTTGATTAACAATGGTATTGCTCATGCGTTGTAATAGCTCGGCAGATTCTTTATCAGAGCTTTCTTCTAACACGGGTTTTAAACGGTTTAATAGTCTTTCCGCTGATAATTGAATAGGTGTCAGTGGGTTTTTAATTTCATGCGCCAAACGCCTTGCTACCTCGCTCCATGCCGCATCGTGTTCTGCTTTAATCATATTACTTATATCATCAAACACCAAAACATGTCCTTTCGACCCGTCTAATAATTCGGGTAATTCCGCACCACGACACATCAGCGTGCGCCTGATTCCTTCGGATGCGAGACTAATATCTGTTTGCCACTCTTTTTCTGTATTAGCCTCTTTATCTTTAGGTTTTGTTTTATAAGATAAGTGCTCTATCACCGTGTCATGAAATGATTGCAACCCTTCTGAGTGATCGCAAACTTCTTTTAACGTTTTGCCTTCTAGCTTTTGCAAAGAAACATTTAAAATAAGCAGTGCCACCGTATTGATGCGTCTGATTATAAAATGATCATCTAAGGTAATAACACCAGACGATAAATGATCAAGCACAACACTGAGATATTCATGCTGACGTGTCATCCGTTGCTGGCTTTCTTCACTTTCTTTTCTGGCAGATAGTAGACGCGCTGTCATGGTATTAAATGATCGCGCAAGCAAGCTAAAGTCATCTTTTTCTGTCACGGGTAGTTTCTTCTGTAAGTTACCCGATGCAACCGCCAACGTTCCTTCTAAAAGCGTTCTTACTGGCTCGGTTAAGCGTTGCGAATATAAAAATGCCGCCCACACTGAAAACAAAATAGATAAAAGCATTATCAACAACAATACTTGCCTGAAACCATTTTTAATCATCGAGCGTTGATAGTTTATTTTTTGATACTGATTATAGGTATCCTGTACATTTTCGGCTAATAGCTGCTCCTTGTCCGAAAAGGGAAACAAGGCAGTTAATACTAAGTCTTCTCGGCCTACACTGGATTTTAACGTCACTGCGACGCGCGAATATAAGCCATCTTCGCCCACTGGTTCTAGCTGATACATATGACCACGGCTGGACAATTTACGGAAAATATTATCCGCAGGGAAATGAGGGATTAGCGTGCCAGTATCATAACCACTATAAACAATGACGCGTTTATTACTACCGAGTAAGACAACTTCATAAGCACCCATGGTGTGCATTTGGCGCTCAAGAAAGGCAGAATAGTCCAGCTCATCGGTGATAGATAAGGCTTTAGCTACACGCTCCAGATTAAATAAATGTTGGCGCACACGCACATCTAAAGAGCTTCGAGCTAATTCTAAAGAATCATCCAATGCCCCTTCAATTTTCACATTAAACCAATTGTCTATTCGATCGCCAATAAAATTCACGGAGAAATAAGAGACAACCAGAACAGGAAAAATAGTTAAAATAGAAAATGCAACCATCAAACGTAAAGTATAACGAGAACCCGCCTGACGCGCGCGCAAACGCTTAAATGCCTTAATCGCATTGCTAATAATTAATAAAGAAAGTATTGAGAAAATCACCACATTGAGTGGGACTAACCAGTTATTGATATCACTGGATTGTTGCGGGTTGTTCGTCGATATATTCAGCAGTACCAACGAAACTGCCAGCAAGATAAAGGTGATTACTACTGGAAAAACCTGAAACAGAAATGTTCTCAGGGTAAGGGCCAAAATACACCCTCGCTGCTTATAGAATATTCATCACTAATTAATGATTGTAAGCGTAATGGTAAACGTAACGTTGAAGGCACCATATCAGCAACTGCCAGAATATAAAAGTCCTCGCCCTTTTTAATCTGCGGCAATGGCGGCAGTTTGTATTTGCGTAATTCGCCCAATTTTCTTAACGTCCCTGCTAAACTATTAAAATTCCAATGCTCATTGGTATCTTTTCGTGTTAATAAATAACGTCTACTTAATGCATGATATTTTAATTGGTACTGCACCGTCAACAAAGGCTTGTCTTTATTAAACCACCAGCTCCGATGTTGCCCTAAACGAAATTGCACATGCGCATTTAGCGTTACACCATTTAATAATGCCTTACTAAGATAATCTGTTAGTTTGTAATCCACTCGTGTTAATACTTGATATTGCGGAGTTTTCCCCTCAATTTTAAAGTCTTTGAAATCAACTTGATCTGCCGCGCTTGCTACAGTTGCCACAGATGTGCCTGCAAACAGAACTATAAGAAATACAGTCCGCAACAAAAAGGCAGGCAAAAGATGATTAAAAAATAACATGTGTTGTATTTTAACCAATTTCTAATAACTTTGTTGCAAAAAGTACCCATTTTATTATAAAAAACACAATAAAAAGTCTTTTTAGGTCAACTTAACCTTTTTATTCTACTTTTTTAGCTATTTTTGCAAAATAAAAGCCATCCATACTCTCTTCTCCAGGGAAAACCTGCCTTCCGTATCCCTGAGATTTATCTATTTTCACAGTTTCTGCATCTTCTTGCCGTATTAAAAATGCTTTTATTTGATCTTCATTTTCTTGCGGTAAAATAGAACAGGTTGCATACAACATAATACCGCCCTTTTTTAATTTCCCCCAAAGTGCATCCAACAACCGTTCTTGCTGTTGTTGTAACGATTCAATATCAGATTCACGACGCAACACTTTTATATCAGGGTGGCGACGGATCACGCCAGTAGCAGAACAAGGGGCATCTAATAAAATACGATCAAACAGTATATCTGTAGGGTAGCTATCCACGTCTGCTGCATCTATCGCAAGTAATGTGACTTTGTCAGCGTTATTAAAATCAAGCCGATCTAAATTTTCGGTGACACGTTGTAAACGTTTCTCACTACTATCAATGGCGAGCACTGATACGTTATTAGCACTCTCTAAAATATGTCCTGTTTTACCCCCTGGCGCTGCGCAGGCATCCAGTACATCCATGCCGTCTTTACAATCTAGCAGTAGGGTTGCTAATTGTGCCGCCGCATCTTGAACAGATGATCCACCTTCATCAAAATTAGGCAGTTCATGTACATTAATTGGTTGATCTAATACCACCGCGCTTTTTACTTGGTCAATAGCTGATGCTTTAATCTCGCTGGAGCTTAGTTTGCTTAAATATTCATCCCGCGTTTGCCGAGAAAGGTTGACGCGTAATGTCATTGGTGCGCGTTGATTACTTTCGTGTAATACGCTTTCCCAATTATCGGGGTAGGCGCTTTTTATTGCTTGAATTAACCACAAAGGAAAGGCATAACGAACCACTTGGCGTTTTTCTATTTCTGCCAACAATGTTTCTTGTTCTCGTAAAAAATTACGCATTACGCCATTTAACAGCTTTTTTGCCCATGGCTTTTTCAAGTCTTTGAGCGCAGTTACGGTTTCATTTACGGCCGCATGATCAGGCGTTTCTTGATAAATAATTTGATACAAACCCACGCGTAATAAACATTCAATATCTTTGTCTTTTTGCTTAAGTGGCTTGCTGACTAACTCGCCTAATACCGCAGATAATGGCTCGTGCCAGCGTAAACAACCGTAGCAAAAATCACGGGTTAATGGCTCGCTATCATCGGGCAATGCAGTACTTAATGATTCGCCTTGATAAATCACACGCTGTAATATTTTTGCCGCTTGCGCTCGAGGGTTTGGTGACGAAGGGTTTGATAACGAAGGATTGCTCATGAGGGTAATTTTCGATCAAGTAATGAGCGCCCGTTTAAAAAGTCACGTACTTGCATAGCTTTTTTGCCAGGCAGTTGTAGCTGAGTAAGATTTAATACGCCATCGCCTGTGGCTATTTGAATGCCTTCTGGTGATTCGTTGATCACAGTACCTGCAGGATCATCACTGTTTTTAATTGGGGTTGTTGTAGTTAAAAGCGATGACATAAACAAACGTAGTGGTTTGCCGTTGTATTGCGTATAAGCAACAGGCCAAGGGCTGAATGCCCGAATCATCTGGTCAATTTGTTTTGCTGGTTGCGTCCAATTAATTTCTGCTTCTTGCTTTGTTAGTTTATGCGCATAACAAGCCAGGCTTTCATCTTGTTTTTCGGGTGATAAATTACTATCTTGTATTTGAGTTAACACATGTAATAAAGCGTCTGCGCCATCAGTTGCCAAACGATCATGAATAGTTTGCCCTGTATCTTCAGCCGTGATTGGGCATGTTGTTTTGTGCAACATGTCACCTGTATCTAAACCCAATGCCATTTGCATAATGGTGACACCTGTTTCTGCATCCCCCGCCTGAATCGCGCGTTGAATCGGTGCCGCTCCGCGCCAACGCGGCAGTAAAGAGCCATGAATATTTAAACAGCCGTGCTTGGGCATATCCAAAACGACTTGCGGTAAAATTAAACCATAGGCTGCTACTACCATGACATCTGCTTGATAATCAGCCAATATTTGCTGTGCTGTTTTACCGTCATCCGTCACATCTTTTAATGAAAGTGGTTGCTCAACAGGGATGCCCGCATCCACCGCTACCTGTTTAACTGGCCCAAACTGTAATTTACGCCCACGCCCTGCTGGGCGGTCTGGCTGGGTATAAACAGCAATAACATCATGCTCTGAATTGATGAGAGCTTGTAGTGCGGGTACGGAAAAATCTGGCGTACCTGCATAAATGATTTTTAATTTTGACAAAATATTCTCTTGATAAAGAAGCGAATTAATTCGCAACTATACTGTAATGAAATAGGAATAATGATTTATTTTGCTCCCTCAATTAAATCTGTCGTCACAGCATAAGCACCCTGACAGAATTTCACAAATGGCTGTAATGCATATTCTTCAGGCCAAACACCACTTGTATTGGTTAGTTGCCCGACTTTAATTTGATAATCCGCCAAACACTCAATATATTCTCGGCGTTTTGATTTTTCTATAACAATGGGCGGTAAGCCTGCTTTAAATAAAATCAGATAGCCA
>DQUJ01000022.1 GCA_015662325.1 Leucothrix mucor
AATGAAGAAGAAGTTTTTGAATTTGGAATAGATCTAGATAATATGTTTAGATTTTGGGATTGGGTCGGTGGGCGTTATTCTTTATGGTCGGCAGTGGGTTTGTCGAGTATTTTGTATGTCGGTATGGATAACTTTATTGAAATGTTAGAAGGTGCGCATGAGATGGATGAGCACTTTCAAAACGCGCCCTTAGAAGAAAATCTGCCAGTGATTCTAGCCATGTTAGGTGTTTGGTACGGTAACTTTTTTAATGCGGAATCCAGTGCGATTCTTCCTTATGATCATAATTTACGTATGTTGCCCGCTTATCTGGAGCAAGCAGACATGGAAAGTAACGGTAAATCGGTTGATCGAGAAGGACGACAAACAACGTATTCTACGGGGAAAATTATTTGGGGTGCAGAAGGTATTAATGGGCAACATGCGTTCTACCAGTTACTGCATCAAGGTACGCGCTTAATCCCGACAGATTTTATTGCGTCGATTCAATCACATAAATGTATTAATGATCATTGTAATATTTTAGCGTCTAACTTTTTAGCGCAAACAGAAGCGTTGATGCGTGGGCGCACGATGGAAGAAACGCGTGATCAATTAGAAGAAGCCCATATTGAATTAGATAAGATAGAAGAGCATCTCCCACATATGATTTTTGAAGGCAATCAGCCGAGTAATTCGATTGTTATTAAAAAACTAACACCGCGTACATTGGGTTCGTTAATTGCAATGTATGAACACAAGATTTTTGTGCAAGGGATTATTTGGAATCTAAATTCCTATGATCAATGGGGTGTTGAACTAGGCAAAAAATTGACTAAGAATATACTGGAAGAGATTGATACGGGAACCAATATCTACGAACACGATAGTTCGACACAGGGCTTAATGGACTGGTTTAGACAAAACAGTAAAGATTTAAAATAGGTTTTTATTGTACAAGCAGTTTACTTAAAACCCCGCTTTTTCCTAAGGTATAAACGGATGTTCCATGGACCGTCGGTTCGACGTTAAAGCCTGCTGGGTCACCTTGAGTACGTGCTACAAACTGACCATTTGTGCTGTTAATCCAATGTATATTGCCTTGCTTGTCGCCGACTATAATAAGTGACGGGCTAACAATAATGGGTGTGCTGGGTTCGCGACGTACAAGGTCATCCATTTTCCACATTGGGTCGCCTGTTTGAGCTTGAAATTTCCAGATATTACCTTCTGTATCGCTACTGTAAAGTCCTTGTGGGCTAGCTGAAATACCATTGTTTGATGAGAATTTCTTTGCCCAGCCGATTTTTCCTGTTTCCAGATTAATACCCACATTATTGCCATTTAAGCTAGTTGCAAACAGCGCTGTTCCCATGATGCTGAGTTTTCCATCTATATCGACCATGCGATCAAGCTCGCTCTGGCCTTTAGGTTCTGCAATGGCGAGTTCCCATGCTTGTTGTCCATTTTGTAAAAAGTAGGTGGCTAATTTTCCATTGTCGAAACCTGCAATAACAAAACTTCGTGCAGGATCATTTCCTATTATCAGTGGAACGCCTGCACCGTATTGTGAAAGTGCAGGGGTACGTTGACCTTGTTGCCAAACGATTTCACCTGTATTACTGGTTAAGCCGTGTAATTTCCCATCAATGGTACGATAGACAACACGGTTATCTTTGGCGCGCGATATGCTTAAAATTTCGCTATTTAAGCGTTCTATCCAAAGCACTTTACCTGTACTGGCATCTAATGAAATTGCATTGCCGTTGCTGGTGCCAATAAAAATCTGGTCATTCGTTGAATTGCTGTTAATACCCGCACTAATGATTTCGCCAATATTGGTTTTCCATAGTGCTTTGCCCGAGTTTTTATCCCAAGCGCTGGCGGTGTAGTTACCTGCTACAAAAATGCTTTTGTTTGTTATAAATGGGTGTATTTTAGTAATCTGGTTTGCACTTCCTGTATTCACTTGCCATGCTTTTTTGACATTAATTGAATTGCTGATGGGCTTTAATGGTTCCAGTGGAATTACTTTTGATTTTGTTTCGCCAAATAAACTGCCAATGCTATCTAAAGCTTGGCTGCCAGGGAAGGTTTGGTTGCTACTGCATGCACTTAGGCCAATACTAGCGGTAATTGAAACAAGGGTAGATAAAAAGAAGTGCTTTTTGTTCATAGGGGTTAACCTTTTTTAAAACCTTTAAAAACAAACGTAACAAGAATTATATATTTTTGTTATTTGTATGTTTTGTTAAAGGGGGGGGATTTTAAAAAGTGTTTGGTAGAGGTTTTTGCTACACGAGAGTAAAAATTTAAGTATTTTATACTGTGTCGTAACTTTCGTGCAGTAAAGTTCTCTAGTAATGATTAATTATGATTTAGTTTGGTCGTCGCTAGGCTCAGTAGATACACTTTTCTTACCAAGATCATCACGTTTCATTTTAAGGAATTGTACGTTTTGACCTGCAGAACTTAAAATAGCACGATCATAGGCTTCACGTGCTTTATCAAACTCTTTTTTAGCGAAGTAAATATCACCTTTTATTTCATCTACTAAAGAGCTGTATGCTGTTGGCATTTTTTGATTTGTGATTGCCGCCGCATCGTCTAATTGATTATTTGCGATATAGACACGCGCTAAACGAAGCTTTGCAATGATTGCAATATCTTCTTGTGAGCTTTGGCTTGCTTGTTGAAGTAAACTAACGCACATCTCTTTATCTGATGTATCAGAGGTACAAGCCGTTTTTGCTACTTTTAAAGCGGCTAATGCACTGTAAGGTGTGCCGCTGAAATCAGCAGTGAGTTGTTTCAAAATGTCTGCTTTTTTTGCGCTGTCTGTGTTCTCATTGTTTAATTGAGCAAATAGACGTGAGCCACCTTCAGCTTTGGTTTTTTGGTGAACTTGCCACTGTTGCCAGCCAAACATGCCACCGATAGCTAAGGCGATTCCAACCACAACAGAGGTGCCGTTTTCTTTCCACCAGGCTTTCAGTTCCTGTGCTTTTTCCTCGTCTGACTTTAACTCTATATCTGCCATTTTTTGTACCTTATTTGTGCCTTGTTTTGATAAGCGTGACTATAGCATATGTGTCGAAATGTAATCTGCTAATTTTTCTTGCGAAAGTGTCACTTGTTCTGTTTTCTTTTGGGAATCTTCTTGCAAGGGTTTAATGGTGATTTCCCCTGCTGCTACTTCACTTTCTCCAAGGATAAATGCATAACTTGCGTTTGATTTATCGGCGCGTTTTAACTGTGATTTAAAACTACCTGCACCACCATTTACTAGTAAACGTAGAGCAGGGTGGTTATTGCGAATAGTTTCTGAGAGTGTGACTCCTGCAAGTTCAGCTTGTTCCCCGAGTAATACAAAATAAGCGTGTGGGTGCTGGTTTGGAATCTCTGTGTTTTTTTCTTCGAGCAATAACTGCAAACGATCCAAGCCAATGCCAAAACCACAGGCAGGGTTGTCTCGACCGCCAATCTGTTTGACTAAACCATCGTAACGACCCCCCGCGCAAATGGTACCTTGCGCGCCGAGTTCTTCGGTAATCCATTCAAATACGGTGCGATTGTAATAATCAATGCCACGTACTAATCGGGAGTTGACTTGATAGGCAATACCCATGCTATCGAGGCGTTGTTTTAAGCCTTCAAAATGCGCTTTGGATTCATCATCCAAATAATCTAAAAGATCAGGCGCGTTCGCCACAAGTTCTTTTAAAGCAGGGTTCTTGGTGTCTAATATTCTTAAAGGGTTTTTATGTAAGCGACGCTTTGAATCTTCATCCAACTGATCTTCGTGTTGACTAAAGTAATTAATTAAAATATTACGGTATTTATCACGTGCTTCATTGCTACCGAGAGAGTTAATCTCTAAGCGAATGGTGCTCATATCTAAGCCAAGCAACTTCCAAAGGCGTGCTGCAATCGCAATGACTTCTGCATCAATATCGGGTGTGGCAATACCATAAGTTTCAATACCCGCTTGATAAAATTGGCGGTAACGTCCTTTTTGTGGACGTTCGTGACGAAACATCGGACCGGTGTACCAGATACGTTGCTGTTGATTGTGTAATAAACCGTGTTGAATACCAGCACGAACACAACCGGCAGTACCTTCTGGGCGCAACGTTAAACTATCTTCGTTACGGTCTTGAAAGGTGTACATTTCTTTTTCGACAATATCGGTGACTTCGCCAATGGTGCGCACAAATAAATCAGTCGGCTCAATAATAGGTGTGCGCAACTCTTTGTAACCGTAACTGTTGAATAGTTGGCGCGCGGTGTTTTCGATGAATTGCCAGCTTGCTGATTGATCGGGAAGAATGTCGCGCATCCCGCGTACTGATTGAATGTTTTTTGCCATTGGTGCTTATTTTATGTCTAATTTAGAGAGTGGTATGTTTGAATATGTATTCTGTCGTATATTTAGTCGTTATTCTATTGTGAAATTAGCGACACTGCCTTTAATATATTCTTGAATATCTTTGGGTTTACCGTCAATGAAAATAGAGACACCTTGTGCATTACCAATTCTAAAGGTTAATGGCTTTTCAAATTCAAGCTCTTTCTCTTTGCCAGCAGCAGTTTGACCTTCGTATACTGTTCTCTTGTTTTTATCTTTTATACGTAACCAAACCTCTTTTTTAAAGATAAGCTTAATTTTTGCATGGGTGCTGGGTGTTGTGGGATCTACTATAGTTTTGCCTGTATCTTCTGAAGTTGTTTCTGTATTTGTTTCATCATTAGCTTCGCTTTCGTTTTCAGGATTAGTGACTTTTTCATTGCTTTTTTCAAGGTCAGCTAATTTAGCATTGATCTGGGAAATGTTTAATTGATTTTCTTTTTGTAAGGGGGCGGGTGCAGGAATGCTTTGTTCAACAGGTAAAGGCGATGGCATGTTTCCAATCAAAAGGGGGTTGTCTTCACCCTTGTGGTTCTTTAATTTATCGTCTGTTTGTTGAGAAAAACTATTCCATGTCTCTTTAAACCAATTGGAAACACTAGGCTGCATAATTAAACCGATAAGAGCACCGAGAATAAGCAA
>DQUJ01000198.1 GCA_015662325.1 Leucothrix mucor
ATTTAGTTCATAAAGGCAGCTAGTTTTTTGATTTTTCCTCTGTAGTATCGCTATTTGAGACTAGAAGGATATTAGCGTAATACTCTTTTGGATTGATTATGTACTTTTAACACGTCTCGTTATTATTAGAGACAATTACAATAGTACAACAACCTTCATTATAGGAAAGCTTTAAATGAAAAGCACACTGTTTGCCATCATCTTCTTTGTTGTATCTGTCTTCTTATTTATTTCATTGGGGCGGAGTGAATTTCAATTAATTATCATTTTGTTAGCGACAGCTTTAGGCTTTGCGATCGGTAAAATATTTGATGTCAGTAATGATTTAAAATCCTTAAGAGCGGCGTTAGCGAAAGACTGGCAACAGCGTAATGAAGCAAGTAGCGAAGATAATAAAAAACAATCGGATACTGTAAAGAATGCAGTAAAAATAGAGCAACAATTCGAGCAGCCAGAACAACCTCAAGCGCAAACAATCATTGAGTCATCTACTCATCAACCATTAAATGAAGCGTACTATGATGCGGGTAATCTACCAGAAGAAGCTGTGGTAACAGAAGCGAGCGTTAGTAAACCTGTCGAGGCTTTTGGTCAAGTTCCTGCTCAAGAAAAAAGGATCAAAGAAGCAAGTGTTGCTGCTCTTAAAGAAAACACAGTACAGCAAACTATTAGCCCAAGACCTGTACATAAAGAAACGGCGTTAGAAAAATTGATGGTGACTATCGTAACCACGGTTCATAATTATTTTACGGGCGGAAATCTATTTGTTCGTATTGGCATAATTATTTTATTTTTTGGGGTTTCATTCCTATTAAAGTATGTTTCAGATCGTGGTTTCTTTCCGATTGAATACCGTTTAATTGCGGTGGTAATCGGCGCGATCTTCTTGCTAGTGACTGGCTGGCGCTTACGTCATAAAAACAGTACTTACGGCTTATTGCTGCAAGGTGCGGGTGTCGGTATTCTCTACCTTGATATTTATGCCGCCTATAGCATGTACCATCTGATTCCATCATTACCTGCTTTTGCCTTAATGTTTGTAGTAAGCATGTTTAGCGCGGCATTGGCCGTAATGCAAGATTCAAGATCACTGGCGATTTTAGGGTTTAGTGGCGGATTTGTTGCACCCATACTGGCATCATCTGGTTCGAATAATCATGTGGGATTATTTAGTTATTACGTTATTTTAAATATTGCGATTGTGGCTATTGCATGGTTTAAAGCATGGCGACCGTTGAATCTATTAGGCTTTGCATTTACCTTTATTATTGGCTCAATATGGGGCGTATTTAGTTATGCAGATCATAAGTTTGCCACCACCGAACCTTTTTTAATCATATTTTTTGTTTTCTATGTGTTGATTGCGGTGTTGTTTGCGCTACGCCAACCGCCTAAGCTAAAAGGCTACGTGGACGGTACATTGTTATTTGGCGTGCCACTGGCTGCATCTGCTTTGCAATATTCTTTAGTTAAAGATTTTGAATACGGTGTTTCACTGTCTGCCTTTGCGATGGGCGCATTTTATATGGTGCTTTCGTGGTTTATTTGGAAGCGTAAAGGTGATGGCTTAAAGCTGTTGGCAGAAGCCTTTTTAGCATTGGGTGTTATTTTTGCATCAATGGCGATTCCATTCGCACTTGCACCGACTCAAACCGCTGCCGCTTGGGGGCTTGAAGGTCTTGGTTTGTTATGGCTAGGTTCTCGTCAACACCGTGTGTCAGTCAGAGGCTTTGGTTTGCTATTGCAGTTAGCCGCTGGTTTCTTTGTGATAGCGCGCCAAGACTTTTCACAAGACAGTGCGTTTCTCAATGGTACGTTTATCAGTTCGATGATGATGGCGATTGCAGGCATTTTATCCGCCCGTTTATTATCCATGGAATTTAAAGGAAAACAGGCGTGGGAGAATACCCTCAGTCCGTTTTTATTGGGTTGGGGATTGCTGTGGTTATTTGGTGGGTTTGGTGATCAAGTCGCACGTCATTTTGCCGATCACTGGGTAATATCAAGCTGGATGATTCTTGCGGCGGTGGTGAGTTTTATCTTTACGCAAGCAGCACTGCGTTTAAAACCAGAGTGGAAACAGGTGTGGATTGTAGCAAGCTTACTGTTACCCGTAATGGTGACTGCTCTATTTACGCAATTCGTTCAGCAAGGACATCCATTTGCTTATCATGGTTGGATTGCATGGCCTGCCGCTTTTGCATCGTTCTATTATTTATTACGACAGATGGAAAAAAATACGATATTAATCGGGTTCCAATCATTAATGCATACAGTGGCAATGCTACTCTTTGTTGTGATTGTAACGCTTGAAGGTGCGCATTTATTATCGACGAGCCTTAATATTAAATCAGACTGGTTGAATATTTGGTATGCAATTCCTGCAATTGTTACGTTGTGGTTAATGATAAAGAAACCGCTTTGGCCGTTTTCTTCTAAGCTCAACCCTGCCTTGTTAAACACAGGTTTGGTTGTATCTGCTTTCCTCGTTTTATGGGGCTTATTTGCATTAACCTCAGAGGGGAATTCAAGCCCATTGCCTTGGATGCCGCTATTAAACCCATTCGATATTACACTGGGTGTTACTTTAATTAGCTTATTTAAGTGGTGGCAAAATATGAGCCCGAATCTGTCAGATAGCTATTTGGCAAGCTACAGCGATGACAATAGCGATGAAAATAAAGCATTTAACACGAGAACCGTATTAATGGGTATAGGCTTACTCGCCTTTTTATGGTTGAACTTCACATTATTTAGAATGGCAACCCATTGGTTTGGTGTGGGCTATTATCCAAATGGACTTTATAATTCAAGCTTAGTACAGTCGTCGTTGACCATATTATGGGCGATCACAGGTTTGCTATTAACCATCTATGCCAGCCGTAAAAACAGGCGTAATTTATGGATGATCGGTGGCGGGTTGTTAGGCTTAGTGGTATTAAAACTGTTTGTGATTGATCTGTCTGAATTAAGTAGTTTGGCGCGTATTATCTCATTCTTAGTTGTGGGTGCGTTATTGACTAGCATTGGCTATTTTGCACCATTGCCAGAGAGTCTTGATGAAGAAAATGAAGCAGAGTCAGCACCAGAGCAGAACTTAAATCAAAAAAATCAAAAGGCTAAACAGCATGATTAAGTCCATAGTTATTACCTTTATTGCATTGTTTACAGCGAACACGGCATGGGCAGACGCGCCGCCTGTCAGTGCGCAAAAGAACGTAACAATAAGTAATTTCGCTTATGAAGCAACGCTGTCTGATGCCGTAAGTTCGCTTCGTCAAACGGTATTGCCACTCAGTATTTATGAGCACTTAACGCGCCGTGATTATGGTGATTTACGGGTATTTAATAGCGATAATAAAATAGTCCCACATCAGTTTGTCCAAGTTGCTATCCCCGCTGATACTCAGCAAATGCAAAACCTTCAATTCTTCCCTTTTAGTAAAGAACAAGCATCTAATCCTAATAATATTCGGGTGGTTATAAAGCAAAGCTTAGGACAACACCAGCTTGAGATTGATCAG
>DQUJ01000196.1 GCA_015662325.1 Leucothrix mucor
AACACATCAAATAGTTTAGAAAAAAAGAAAATCACATTTTGGGATGTTTTGTGGTATATATTAATTTTTATTGTTTCCTTTTTCCTCGTTTGCACCACTGCAATTACTACTATCCCTGCATTTAAATAAAAGCTACTAACATGGAAATTGATTTACATAACCACAGTGCAATTATTAGTTCGGGCAGCCGTTTAAGCTATCAGTTTTTTGTTATCGTCGCGATGATTGTAGGCGGTTGGCTGATTCGTAATGATTCAGAAAAGTGGTCACTTTCTCCTGTGCAACGTTGGAGTATTCTAGGCGTTGCCTTCATTGGCGCTCTTTTAGGCTCTGCCGTTCCCGCTTTCTTCTCGGGTGGATTAGTGGAAGATTTAGCCTGGTCTGTACCCGTTACCCCTAAAACAGTCATGGGTGGAATTCTTGCCTCTTTTATCTTCGTCGCAATTTATAAAAAGATCACAAAAAATCATTTAGATACCAGTGATGGCTTTGCCCGTGGCGCAATCGCGATGATGGCAATAGGGCGCATCGGCTGTATTTTTCAGCATTGTTGCTACGGTAAAGAAGCCTCATGGGGGATTAATTTTGGCGATGGCTTAATGCGTATTCCCGTTCAATATTTTGAAGCGATTGGTTTATTTGGTATTTTCTATCTGATTCAGCATCTGCATGAAAATAAATTGTTCGAGGGTCGCAGACTCTTTATTGTATTTACACTGTACGGAGTGTTGCGTTTTATTCTTGAGTTTGGGCGCGAACAAATTGCAAATGTTTACTTTGGTATCGGCTTTTACCAATGGATTGCCCTTTTGATTTTAGCAACGGGTGTCTGGCAAATTTTACGCCGTTCAAACCATCCCCCGCACAATATTAGTAGCATCAACGCAGGATGAGTTTTTCTCAAGAAGTGCTTATTCCAGCACTTCAAGCAAGACGATTACTCTGCCAAGATGTTCTAAAATCACATCAACAAGCATTAGCCCGAATAAATCAAAAACCGCTACACGATTGGGCTGTTTCGCTGGGTGATCATCTAATCTTCGACTTTTCGGGTTTGAATGTTATTAAAAATGCGCTTCAGTCTTATCAAGGCACTGCAGATCAGTTAAATTTTAAGCTACAACTTTCTGAACCAGCGATTCGTGATTATTACAGCCATAGCACTTATCTTGCATCCGACGGTTTAATTAACCTTCCGATTATCGCCACACGAAATTTAAATAGAAATGAAGAGGTAGATACTTATCTGCTTACTTTTGATGAATTATCTACCCCTATCAATTACCCACAAGCCTTAACAGAACGTGATGTGAATAGCACCCCACTGGCATTATTGATGCCCTATAGCTGTGATCATGATTTATTATTTTCCAATCAAATTGCACTTTTCTCAAATATAAATCAGCAGGTCAGGAAATCCCCGCGCAGTTGGTTAAATGCTTTTTTCAAAAGACGTACTTTGTTTAAGGGGCGCAACATAAGCCTAAATCAACGTATATCATTAAGTTGGAAGCAGGTTCACCCCAGTGCAGATGTTCACCCAACGGCGGTGATTGAAGGTTCAGTTATTGGTGAAGGTTGTCGTGTTGGTGCGCATTGTGTGGTGCGTTATAGTCTGTTGGGTAACAATGTTCATCTGCACGATGGTGCAAAAGTAGAATACTCGGTGCTGGATGATAATAGCTGGCTAATGCATGACTTAGTGCTTTATCGTAGCCTTGCAGAAACCGATGTCTTTTTGATTCATGGCCCTTATCAGTTTTCATTCTTCCAGAAAGGCAGTGGTGCATTTGCCAATATAATGATGGATTATCGACCCGATAATAAACCAATTCGTATTAATACACCTATTAATAAACCTAGCGGCGTATGTGATTATCAGGGGCGTTTTTTAGGGGCTTTATTAGAAGAAAGAGCAAAGGTGTTTGGTGGGACATTGACTGCGCCAGGGATTACAATCCCTCACGATAAACAGATCACGGCAGATATTGATGCGATTACAACGGCTAAAACGCTGGCGGGGAAGGCGCTTAAGGAGAGCCTGATTAAGTCGATTAAATTTTAGCGCAGAAAAGACTGTCGCTATTTTTCACGAAGTGAGCTGGAATGGTTATTTCCTTGTAGCGATCTACGTGGGAAATATCGACTGTTTTAGCAAGCTAAAAATAATTGGACTTGATCAGGTTTTCCTTTACCTAACGTGATGAAACGTCTTTTTCCCATTGATAAGTATCGAGTTTTTTAAACTGTGCTTTTGCACGAACGCGAATGAACAATGCGATTAAAATATAAATACTGGTTGGAATAAACTCACGACTAAATAAGCGTGACTTCATTACATTGCCATAATGCTTTGCCTCTTGAACGGGGCATTGCTTGGTGGCGATTAATTCCATATTACCCAAACGCGCGCGGGTTTTAATCTTGATTAGTGAGTAAATATCTTTGGGTGCGGTGATGTAAATTTCTGTGCCTGCAATATTGGATATCTCTTTATTTTTAAAATGACAGCGTACAAAACCATCATCGCCAATTACATCTGCAAAACGTGTAAAACGGCTACGCCCTTGTTCGCTGATAATAAAACTACAGGTTGCAATCACGCCTTCTTTTATGTACGGAAGTTTAGTCCAAACTTGATAGTATTTTTGCACCAGCCATGAAGATTTTGATGTGTTGATAATTGGGGTAGGGGCGGATAATAGCGTTTCGCTGCCTTGCATTTTTTCGGTAATCGTCGCAATGCAGTTATCACTGAGTTGTGTATCCGCATCTATATAGAAAATAGGGTAGTTCACGCCAATTTCTTTGGCTTTATCTTCGGCAACATTAAGCGCATTGGTTTTAGACGGTTTTTCTATATCTAGGCAAATCACCGAAGGGAATTTTGTGGTGACAATTTCAACCGTGTTATCGGTGCAACCGTTACAAGGCACGATAATATCATCCACCCCTTTTTGGTTGATGATGCTATTTAAGCAGTCTTCAATTACGCTAGCTTCGTTATGCGCTGGAACGATTACGGTAGCCATTATTTAGCGATAACCCTTCAACCATTCTTTACGCTGGTCATAAACGATTTGCCATTCGCTAAGCATGGTTTGTTTATCTTTTTTAATCAATGACATTAACTTTAATGACATTAATTTATTTAACACATGCAGTTGCAACAAACCTTTGTGGACTGGCTTCTCCCAATCTTTAGCGTGTTTATTGATTAGTTCTGATTTGCCTTTAAGAAGCTTGAGCATCTTCCCCGAAAGATTGGTTTCGCTGACACCACCATGATGGATAATTCTAGCATTGGCAGTTACACGTGGCTGGTAGCCTTTTTTGATAGCACGAATACAATAGTCGGCTTCTTCTGCATACATGAAAAATGTTTCATCTAAACCTTCTAATTCATGCCACAAGGTGCGTGGCGTTAAGAAGAAGCAACCCGTAATCACATCGACTTCGCGATCAGATTTTCTGTCCCAGCATCCGTAATTATCATGGTTGAAAAAGCAACTATTATTAAAGGCTTTACTTAAACCCAATGCGCTAAATAAAAGGGTTTTAAATGATAATCGTGCGCGTGCGTTATTCGGGTTTAGACTTAAATCATTGTTGAGCGTGATACCGCCCCAAATACCTGCTTTTGGTGTTGTTTTCGCGTAAGCCATTAGTTTGTCAATGGCTTCGTCGAGTATAACCGTGTCGGGGTTAAGCAATAATACGTACTCGCTATCACTGGCTTTTGCGCCGATATTAACGCC
>DQUJ01000253.1 GCA_015662325.1 Leucothrix mucor
AATATGAATGCACTGACCTGTAGTATCAAAACGCCAAGCATGCAGTGGGCATTCTATACTCTCATCAACCACTTTTCCCTGACATAAATCTGCTCCCATATGAGCACAATGGCGTTTAATAAAAGCAACTTCTCCAGTCATGGTGCGAAATAATAACCATTTTACGCCAAATAAAGAAACCGCTTTGTTTTGACCTTTTTTTAAATCACACGAAGGTGAGACCGGATACCATGACTGAACATAGTCATCATCACATTCATTTTCTTGAATAATACAGAGAGACATAATTGTTTATTGCTTCCCTGTTTGCGCAACAATGTAGTTGAACAGTTGATAAATATGAGCACTCATCTTAGGTGTGCGCATAAAATGATCGCAACCCCAGACGGGATAAATATACCCAGGAATATCAAGATTATCGGTTAAAGGAACCAACCCATCATTAGGGCCTGCTTTAAGTGTTTGATGATACTTTTTACTTATAAAACCCTGTAGATGGGCCGAATGAGGAACCGGCACAACATGAATCATCTCAATACCCTTTGGCCAATTATCCTTATTCCATAAGGGGTTGTCTGTTTTCAAATCCATTAATGCTTGGTAATCAACAGGAAAGATCTTGCAAAGCAAACGCAATATGCCACGTTTAAGCGGCGTAGATAAACGGTAATCTGCATACGGAAAACCCTTTGGGACACCGGCAATATTTATCCATCCACGTATTTTTTTACAGCTGTCGGCATTATCAAAAAAAGTGGAATATTGAAAAAAATGACGGACATCAGCGCTTCCTTTACTCATTGATACCAGCCAGATATTTTCATGCGTTTGCCCTGCCAGTTTATTCTCAATGATCTTGGCATTATCGCTCATCGAACCGCCACTTTTAATGGGGATTAGCTCTGTTTCAAAACCAAATTTTTCAGCAATTTCTAATGCCAATGTACCACCGGCTCCCGTTTCAGGATGCTCCTTATAAAACATCCCCGGAATAAGGTAAATCTTAACAATAGCCGGCTCTTTAATAGATTCTATCTGTTCATTCGAGTGACGGTGTAGCGCATCAATAAAGGTTCTATAATCCGATTGTAATAATGCTTCGTAAAAGTAACGAGCAGCAAAATCAGGAGAATACTGTTGGCTTAATTCTAAGATTGTCTCTCTATTTAAAACTGGCAACGATTTATTTTGCAGATGCGTCTGCAATAAGTTTTTAGCATTTTTTGCTAACTCAACTTCATCACAAATAGCACCTTCAAATGATTTTTTTTTTACTCTCATGCTTTATTTTGGCTCAACAATTAGATGATACTTTGATGCTTGAATAGAAATCGAGGATTGTTTTTTCCCGCACCAATTAATCATTGCTTTCACATTCCCCTGATAATCATCCAAACCGAATAGTAAACGTATATCATTTTGCGCAGATAAACCATTACTGGCCACTACTTCACGCATTTGCGTTATTAACTTACCTTTATATTGATAACTAATATCCACCCGTGTACCAATTGCATCTCGATTACAACTAATCCCATTACCTTGTAATTTGATGCCCACCCAGTTCTTTGGCTTGTGTTGCGCATCTTGCTTTTCATCATTACGAAAAATGGATACGGGTAAAAACTGGTGCGTCATTAACACATCTAAATCACCATCATTATCCAGATCAGCCAATGCAATACCGCGCGCATTGTCTTTTTTCTCCCAGCCCACTTGCGAGGCAACATCTAAAAACACATTACCTCGTTTTAACATCACACGGTTTTGTTCATAAGGAAAAATACAACGCCCTCTCAGGTCTGCCCAGCTATCCGCATAACCATGAATATCGGGGCCTGTGAGTGCCACTCGTGCATTCCATACCAATAGTCAGGGCAATCATTCTTGTTGGTAGCATTAGTGACTGAAGTTGTAATTTTTTGAGGCTGATCATAACTATTATCCACCATGCCATTCGCTTGTAAAATATCAACATTGCCATCTCTATCCAGATCACCGACTGCCGCGCCCCAACCAAAACGTCGCGGGTTAAGCGCATTGATTTTTGCGGCTGAATCTCTAAATGCACCCTCCCCTTTACTATCAACTTGACCATCATTAAGCCATAACATACTGCCTTCTGCTTGTAACGGCTCATGCACATTAGAGACATAAATATCCAATGCGCCATTATTATCAACATCGGCTAACGAAGCATTCATCCCTTTGTAAGTATCACGCCCCAAACTGCCACGAAAACGCCCTTGAATACTTTTAAAATGTGTTCCACCTTGGTTGATATACATCGCATCGGGGCCAAAATCATTCGCCAGATACAAATCTGTCCAACCATCATTATTTAAATCTCCCGTACCAACATCCAACGTCCAACCGTTGCTGGATATACCCAAATCAGCCAGCGATTGTTTCTCTAAACTGCCACGTTGATTTTTAAGCAGAACATCTTCCCCGCCATTGCGCGCATTGTGCCAAGAACGATGCATTACATTTAACATACGTCGATCACCCTCGTAAGCGGGCTTAGGTAAATTGAATAGGTTAAAAGGAGTGGGTTTTTCATAATCAGATAACAACGGTTTCATGGCATTACCAATATACACATCCAGCCAGCCATCTTGATTATAATCCAACACATTAGTACTCAGACTGACCGCAAACGCATCTAAATTATTTTTCTGCGAAACATCAATAAAATCAGCTTTACCCGTTTGTTGTAACTGGTTTTCAAGCAAAATAGGAACGCCGTAACCCACCCCAATTAACAAGTCCTGATCACCATCGTTATCCAAATCAAACCACACGGCAGACGAAGCTAAACCGTATTTTTCTGGCTCTAAAATAAATCTGTCTAAAGCAGGTAATGGGACGCGCTCAAATTTAAAATCACCCTTGTTTTTATATAAGGCAGCACGATCAGCATTGGCTTTTAATGGATAGGTTAAGAATATATCTTGTAAGCCATCATTATCAAAATCCGCAACCGACACGGCATCCCCTACCGATAACAACCACTTGCCCACATGCTGTAAACGCGGATCAACCTTGTCTAACACATCGCCTTGATGGGTACTGATTCCTGCTAACTCGCTATTTATCTGGGTTAAATAAAAGCCTGCTACGGGCTGATTGTGCATACTCGAACTGGTTTGATAAATAAACAAACCTGCAAATCCAATAACGGCAACAGTGGCGTAGCGCTTAAATAAATCGTTTATATTCTCTGTTAAATTAGATACCAGACCATTCGTTTTTTTAGCCTTATAATTTTTATAATGCAACCAAGCAAAACGCACACTATAAACAATGAATCCCGCATAAAATAGTGTGGATAAGGTTTCTTTGGTATGTAAATAAAGATCAATCAGCACAATACCTAACGCCATTAACACCTGCCCTTTTTTACTGCTTGGCGAGCTGGCAGGGTCAGTAATCATAAAAAAGGTAAACAGATAAAACGAAGGCGCGGTGAGCGAACCTATAATCAACGTTTCTGGAGGAAGATGATGTTGCGTCAACCACGCCCTCAGCCCCAGCGCTAACATATAAAAGCCTAAAAACGAAATCACTAGCGCACTGCGTTTAATGCGTAAAACAAATAACAAAATCGCTGCCGTAACTACGACAACCGCCATCGACGAAATGCCACTCCATTGATAAGCGGGGGAAATACTGATCATATTATCCGCAATCAGCAGGCTCACTACAATGCCAAACAACGATGG
>DQUJ01000252.1 GCA_015662325.1 Leucothrix mucor
TGCAACATCCACTGCATCGAACTTATTGGTGTATTCCACCACAGCCGCATCACCACGATTTTTAACATCGGCCAGAATACCGTTTACCGTGTCAAATATCGTTTGATCAGAAACACTGTCCCATGCAAGCAAACCATCTAGTTTTGACCAGAACCCAGTATCACTCGTATTTAATTGTTGTATATTCATTGCTATTTCAACTTGCTACTATTTTTTAAATTAGAACATTAAACAAAACGTCGCTTTTCTACCGCATCAGACAACTCACGCAATACGCTTTCGGTATCATCCCAACCAATACAAGCATCGGTGATACTCTGACCGTAAATTAACGCTTCTTTATTTTGCCCATCGACGGATTGATTGCCTTCCACTAGATGACTTTCAATCATCACACCTGAAATTCCAGCAACACCGTTGGCAATCTGTGTGGCTATATTATTAGCCACTTTAGGCTGATTTCTATAATCTTTATCACTATTTGCATGACTAAAATCGACCATTAAGTTTTTCGGTAAACCAGCATCTTCAAGTTGTTGCAACGCTTGTTCAACACTTACCGCATCATAGTTTGGGCGTTTACCACCACGTAAAATAATATGGCAATCTTCATTACCGCTGGTAGTGAAAATTGCAGACTGCCCTGCTTTAGTCAGCGATAAGAAATGATGTGAACGCGATGCTGCTTTTATCGCATTAATCGCAATATCTAAATTGCCATACGTACCATTCTTAAAACCGATAGGACAAGAAACGCCCGATGCTAATTCACGATGCCCTTGTGATTCGGTGGTACGCGCACCAATTGCGCCCCACGCAATCAAATCGGCAATATACTGAGGCGAAATCAAATCAAGGTATTCAGTCGCCGCAGGTATCCCCTGCTCTGCCAATTGCAATAACAACTGACGTGCCACACGCAAGCCTTCCGTTATATTAAACTGTCCCGTTAAATCAGGATCATTTATTAAACCTTTCCAACCAATACTGGTACGCGGTTTTTCAAAATAAACACGCATCACGATGTGTAAATTGCTGGATAACTCATCACGAATCTTGCCAAGCTTTGCGGCATATTCCAACGCCGCTTTGGTATCATGAATAGAACAAGGACCGACAATCACCAGCAAGCGATCATCTTCGCCATGCAAAATTTTATGCGTCGCTTGACGCGCTTCATAAACCGTTGCCGCTGCTGTTTCGCTTAGCGGGTAATCCTTAATTAGCGTTTGCGGAGACTGTACTTCTTCTATCTCTTTAATGCGCAAATCATCGGTTAGACGTTGTGACTGTTGTGTATCTTTTGTCATTTTTGTTTCTTTTCAACCGCTTGTTTTAACTGCTCTAGTAACACTTTGAGCTTCTCATGTTTAACTTTCATTGATGCGGTATTAACCACGATACGCGAGCTAATATCCGCCATATGTTCTAACGGCACTAAACCATTGGCTTTCAAGGTGCTACCTGTTTGCACCACATCAACAATGATGTCAGCAAGACCAACGATAGGCGCAAGCTCCATCGAGCCATACAACTTGATAATTTCAATTTGTCTACCCTGCTCCGCAAAATAACGACGCGTGCAGTTTACAAATTTAGTGGCAACTTTTAATTGACCTTTGGGTAACGGCTTATCCGCATAACCTGCGGTCATCAACTTACAACAGGCAATTTTAAGATCAAGCATTTCGTACAAGCCTTCACCGCCATGTTCCATCAATACATCTTTACCTGTCACGCCTAAATCCGCCGCTCCGTATTGCACATAAACGGGGACATCGGTCGCGCGAATAATCACTAATTTGACGTTCTCATGATTAGTATCAAGAATCAATTTACGGCTGGTTTCAGGATCATCCAACGCGGTAATCCCCGCCGCTGCTAAAAGAGGCATGGTTTCTTCGAAAATACGCCCTTTAGATAAGGCGATTGTTAATGTGTCTTTAGTTTTAGATGTAGTAGATGAAGGCATAAATAGCTAAACTCGTTTAATCTTTGCGCCTATGGCAGTTAATTTATCTTCAATTTTTTCGTAACCACGATCAGTGTGATAGATACGATCAACAATCGTCATACCTTTTGCCGCCAAACCTGCCAATATTAAACAAGCTGAAGCACGTAAATCAGTTGCCATTACGGGCGCACCTCGCAACGATGGCATACCAGCGACAATCGCCGTATTACCTTCAAGGCGGATGTTTGCGCCCATACGCATTAATTCTGCGACGTGCATCATGCGGTTTTCAAATATGGTTTCGACCACCACACCAATACCTTTTGCCACACAATTCATTGCCATAAACTGTGCCTGCATATCGGTCGGGAAAGCAGGATGCGGCTCGGTACGAATATCAACTGATTTTAGCGAACGACCCCGCATATCCAATTCAATCCAATCATCGCCTGATTCGACGCTTGCACCACATTCTCTAAACTTTTGCACAACCGCATCTAGGGTATGCGGAGCCGCATTCAAACATTTAACTCTGCCGCCCGTAATTGCCGCCGCCGCAAGGTATGTGCCCGTTTCAATTCGATCGGGCAATACAGAATAATCAATACCTTTTAACTTTTTAACGCCTTGAACGGTGATGGTATTTGTACCCATTCCTGTTATTTTTGCACCCATTTCATTCAAACAGTCCGCAAGATCAACTACTTCGGGCTCACGCGCCGCATTTTCTAAGGTGGTTGTACCTTCAGCGAGTACCGCCGCCATCAATAAGTTTTCTGTACCTGTTACAGTTACCGCTTCCATTACGATGGTTGCGCCTATCAACTTATCTGCTTTAGCACGGATAAAACCTTCATCAACGGTGATTTCAACACCCATTGCTTCAAGCCCTGACAAGTGAATATTCACAGGGCGACTACCAATCGCACAACCACCTGGCAAGGATACTTCGGCATAACCGTAACGCGCCACCAAAGGACCTAACACTAAAATTGAAGCACGCATGGTACGTACTAATTCATAGGGTGCGATTTGATTTTTTATTGTCGATGTATCAGTGGTGATATTATTATCTTTATCCGTCTTGACGGTTACACCCATACCTTCCAGCAATAATGCTAGCGTTGCCACATCTTTAAGGCGTGGCACATTGCGGATCGTCATTTTACCATCGGCAAGCAAAGCAGCCGCTTGCAACGGCAATACCGCGTTCTTTGCGCCCGAGATTACAACATCACCTTCAAGTGGTGTACCACCTTCTATTTGAAAAACTTGCATCTACTAAAACCAATCTGGAAGTAAAAAGAGAATAATAACGAAAAAATGCGCCAGTGTACTAATATATTTAAAGTTAAACACACTTAAATCATAACTCAAGTAGCACTTTCTATAATTTCATTTATTATAGATGCCCTATAAAAACCCAATTCACACAATCTGAACTTATTTAAAAATGAAAAAAACCAATCTTGCCATCATTCTTATTCTAGTAATTAGTCTAGCTGCCGCCTATGGTTACCGAAAATACACGCAACGCGAACCTGTTTTTAACTTAGGAAACATAGGCCAACAAGCACCTGATTTTATTTTACCCTCATTAAAAGGCGGCGACTTAAAACTAGCAGACTATAAAGGCAAGCTCGTATTATTAAATTTTTGGGCTTCATGGTGCGGCCCCTGCCGTGCTGAAATCCCAGACTTCATTAAAGTACAAAACGCCTACAAAGATAAAAACTTCACCATTGTCGGACTTGCTTTAGAAGATAAAAAATCAGCCGAAATATTTGTAGAAGAAGTAAAAATCAATTACCCCATTGCCTATGGCTTAGAACCCGCACATAAAATTGCAGGTGCCTATGGTGACCCCGATGGCGCATTACCTTATAGCGTACTGATTAGTCCCGACCAAAAAATATTAGCCGTTTATGCTGGTCTCTTAAGTGAAGAAAAATTAATTAAAGTCATTGAAAAACACTTAGATTAGTTATCTGAAAATAAAATCAAGAAAGACAAGGAATTGTCTTGATCTTATAAAATAGTATCCCTATAATACGCTCCCTCTGATGCGGGGTGGAGCAGTCTGGCAGCTCGTCGGGCTCATAACCCGAAGGTCGTAGGTTCGAATCCTGCCCCCGCTACCAAGTTTCAAGAA
>DQUJ01000206.1 GCA_015662325.1 Leucothrix mucor
ACGAATTTTCTGTGCTTTTAAATAATACGCATCGTAGTAGCCCGCGGATAGTGCATAAGTACCCGTCATAATTCTCCGTTTCACTTCTGGGCCAAAACCTTCGCCTCGCGAACGCATATACATATCGGTTAAATCAACCGGGTCTTCACAGCGATAGCCGTAACGTACACCATCAAAACGCGAAAGATTCGAGGATGCTTCTGCAGGTGCAATCACATAATAAGAAGGGATTGCTAAGTGCGTATTCGGTAGGCTAATTTCTATAATTTCTGCACCGAGTTTTTTGTATTCTTCTACTGCTTTGTTTACAACCTCTGCAATTCCAGAATTTAAACCTTCATCAAAAAACTCTTTGGGTAAACCAATTTTTAAACCTTGCAAAGAATCATTTATGTTTGCAGAAAAACTAGGCACGTCGCGTTCTACACAGGTTGAATCTTTTGCATCAAAACCTGACATTTCCTGCAATACTAAAGAACAATCTTCTGCGCTTGTACCAAAAATCCCACCTTGATCAAGGCTTGAGGCATAGGCAATCATTCCAAAACGAGAAACACGCCCGTAAGTAGGTTTAATACCCGTAATTCCTGTAAAAGATGCGGGTTGACGAATCGAACCACCCGTATCTGTTCCCGTTGCAACAGGCGCTAATCGTGCCGCCACAACCGCCGCACTACCGCCAGATGATCCACCGGGTACACGTTCTAAATCCCACGGGTTTTTTACTACGCCATAAAATGAGTTTTCATTGGAGGAACCCATCGCGAACTCATCCATATTGGTTTTACCCAACATCGGCATACCCGCAGAATTTAGTTTCTCTACCACCGTCGCGTTATAAGGTGCGATAAAGTTATCGAGCATTTTTGATGCACAAGTTGTACGCACACCATCAGTACAAAATAAATCTTTATGCGCCATGGGAATGCCCGTTAATGCTCCTGCCGAACCCGAGGCGATTTGCTCGTCTGCACTTTTTGCACCTGCAAGAGCCTGCTCTTCTGTGACTGTAATAAATGCGTTTAAGTCGCTATCGTATTTAGCGATTCGATCAAGATAGTATTGGGTTAACTCAACACTCGAAAAATCGCCTTGTTTTAGACCTACGCTTAACTCTGCTAATGATTTGTTTTTCATCTGATCCGCCCCTTAATCCAACACTTTTGGTACAAGAAACAAACCATCTTGCGTATTCGGTGCATTACTCATCAACTTTTCACGTTGATTCACTTCCGTCACCACATCATCACGCAAGCGTTGCATCGCATCTTGCGGGTGCGCCATCGCTTCGATGTTATCTGTTTTGGCGGCATTCATTTCTTCAACCAAACCAAAAATACTGGAAAGGTCTTGAGAATACTGTTCGATGTTTTCTTCTTTGATCGACAAACGCGCTAGAAAGGCGATCTTTTTAACTTCTTCGGGTGTTAAGGACATTATTTTGACCGTATTTTGTATGTTTCAAAAGTTGACTAATAGCAAGACGAGAAATTTACCACATCTCACCAAAACAAGAAATAATATTACTTAGATAAGAACTTTAAACTAGAGCAACATTAAATAGTTTGATATAGTTTATATCGTTATTAAATTTGATGGGGAATAATATGAAGAAGATATTGATTATCGCTATAGTTATGGGGTTTACATCTCAATCAGTGATGGCTAGAGATAAATATGACAGAACTTTTGACTCAATCTATATGGCTCAAAAAATATATTACTCCTTAGATAAAAAACTCAATTTAGTATTTTCTCAATTAAAAAACGAACTTCCATCCAAAGGAAAAGCAATCTTAAATAAAAGTGAAAATCAATGGATTTCTAAACGAGATCATAAATGCGCATTTCCTGCAACCAACTCTGTCGATATTAGTTGTGCCATCTCTGAAACAAAAGCAAGATTACATTTTTTAGAAGATAGACTTAGAGAATGTGAAGAAACTGGATGTAAAATAAAAAACCTACAATAAGAATACTAAAGATAACTAGACTCTATAACTCTTGTGGTCGCAATAACCCTTCAAGTGTTGCATCACCCATCACCAAATCTTTCCATGATGTATCCAGCGTGATTTTTGCAACATTGCCCGTAGTGAATAGCTTACCGT
>DQUJ01000028.1 GCA_015662325.1 Leucothrix mucor
AAAATGCTTGAATTCCTCCTGTTTTTCTTAAAAACTCGCTCAATAGCTTGCTATTAAACTCATTTTAAAAAAACAGGTGAAATTACGCTATTTTTCTCTCGCCATACTCTCATGCAAAGGTCTCAAGTATATTTATAAGTATTTTAGAAAGTTTTAAGTAATTTGTTTTTCATCTAGTAGATTTTCATGAAAAGTTGGATGCTATCCCCAGCATTGTTGATTGCTATCAACATGCTTAGCATCTAAACAACCTTTAAGACTGTCTATAAATTTCAACAGTGTTGGTAAATATAGTTGGTAAATCAAGAAGGGTTGTTTTTAACAATAGTTTTATGATTGAAGCATCTTTAATAAGAAAGTTATAAGAAATAAATGCTTTAAACAGTAATAATTAAACGTAACTTATAGTATTCATCTATTTCAGTCAAGTATTTGGCGATGTGAGGTGTTGATCAGCATATACTTGAAATGATTTAACGCAGTTTTACGTATTGGGTAGTTTTGATTTCCAGTCTTTTTCTTCGTCGCGCAGCGTTAATATTTCTACACCATCGTTTGTAACGTATAAAGTATGTTCCCATTGGGCCGATAATTTATGGTCTTTAGTGACGACAGTCCATTTGTCTGGCAATACCTTTATGTCGCGCTTGCCGTTATTAATCATCGGTTCTATCGTAAACGTCATGCCTTCTTTTAAGATAATACCTGTATCCGCTTTGCCGTAGTGTAATACCTGTGGCTCTTCATGAAACTTTTCGCCAATACCGTGCCCGCAATATTCACGTACCACGGAGCAGTGTTGAGATTCGGAATAGGTTTGAATGGCATGTCCAATATCGCCAAGTTTAACGCCAGGTTTAACCATATTGATGCCAATATAAAGGGCTTTTTGAGCAACATCCGAAAGGCGTATTGCCGCTACATTGGGTTTGCCTACCATAAACATTTTACTGGTATCGCCATGGAAGCCATCTTTGATAACGGTGATGTCAATGTTGATGATATCTCCTTTTTTTAATTTCTTATCGCTAGGAATGCCGTGACAAACCTGATGATTAACTGAGGTGCAAATAGATTTAGGAAAGCCGTGATAATTCAAGGGTGCTGGAATGGCATCTTGTTCATCGACGATAAAATCATGACAAATTTTATCCAGCTCATTGGTGGTTATTCCTGATACGACATGAGGTCCAATCATATCGAGCACGTCGGCTGCAAGACGACCCGCGATACGCATCTTTTCTATTTGTTCTGGTTTCTTTATTACAATACTCATGTTTAAAGGGCTTTTATTGGTGTTAGTTTAAAATAAATGGCGATTATGCAGTCTTTTAGTAGAGAAGCGAAACAGTTTATGTTATAAAATGCGCCGCTCAATTTTTTATTGCGTTTACGTGATTTTAAATAGAAGCGAAACTTAATGGAGTGTTCAACGAATTGTTGAATGCTTCAAATTCACACACATACCAACAGGGTATAGCGGGGTGCTTTTTGTCTTCATATGAAGATAACAGGTCGTTATAACCGGTATGTGGAGGCCTAACCCAAGAGGAAATTAATCATGGCTAAAGTAACTATGCGCCAAATGCTGGAAGCTGGTGTTCATTTCGGACATCAAACTCGCTACTGGAACCCAAAAATGGCACCGTACATCTTCGGTGACCGTAATAAAATTCATATCATTAACCTAGAGCAAACGTTGCCAATGTTCAACGACGTATTGAATTACGTTGGAAAAATTGCATCTAAAGGTGGTAAGATTATGTTTGTGGGTACAAAACGTGCCGCACAACAGGCGGTTCGCGACGAAGCACTTCGTTGTAAAATGCCTTACGTTGATCAGCGTTGGTTGGGCGGTATGCTAACTAACTACAAAACCATTAAACAGTCAGTACGTCGTTTGCATGACATTGAAAAAATGGAAGCTGATGGCTCGATTAATCGTGGCGGTAAGAAAGAAGCCTTAATGATGACCCGTGAGTTAATAAAGCTAGAAAAAGGCTTGGGTGGAATCAAAGATATGCGTTCTTTGCCTGATGCACTATTTATCATCGATGTAGGTCATGAAAATATTGCTGTTAAAGAAGCGAACACATTAGGTATTCCCGTTATCGGAATAGTTGATACAAACAACTCAGCCGATGGTGTTGACTACATTGTTCCTGGAAATGATGATGCGATTCGTGCGATTCAGCTGTATACATCAGCTGTTGCGGATTCAATCATGGAAGGCCACTTAACTGCGGCAACTACAGCAGAAGCAATGGCTGCAGCAGCCCCAAAACCTGCTGCGAAAAAAGAATCTGCTAAAACAGATGCACCAGAAGCGAAAGTATCTACAAAAGCATCTGCAAAGACAGCAGAAGCGCCAAAAGCTGAAGCAGCGAAGGCAGAAGCTCCAGCAAAAGAAGCAAAAGCTGAAGCAGTACCTGCTAAGGCAGAAGCAAAACCAGCGGCCAAGAAAGAAGCAAAACCTGCTGCGAAAAAAGAAACAGCAGCTAAAAAGCCTGCAGCAAAAAAATCAACAGGCGCAGATGATCTGAAAAAGATCGAAGGTATTGGTCCAAAAATTGCGGATACGCTAAACGATGCAGGTGTAACAACCTTCAAACAATTAGCGGGCATGGATAGAGATGCAATTAAAGCAATCTTAGATACTGTTTCAACACTTAAATCAAAAGAGCCAAGAACATGGCCGCAGCAATCACAACTTGCAGCTGATGGAAAGTGGGACGAGCTAAAAGTATTACAAGATGAGTTAATGGGTGGTCTTTAAGATCTAGTTAAAACTACCCAGTCGGTTTTTTGCCCTAAATTTAGGGCATAAAGCTTAGGTGAGCGACTCAGGTTGCTTCTAATGCCCGTCAGTTTAAGGCGGAAAATAAGAAGTTTACAATCCGTAAATGAATATTTTTCAACGCAGAAATGGCGGGTATTAGGAGTAAACTGTGTTGCTCCTTTATAGAGGATAGAGAAATGGCTATTACAGCTAAAATGGTAAAAGAGCTTCGTGAGCGCACAGGCGCAGGCATGATGGATTGTAAGAAAGTACTTATCGAAACAAATGGTGATTTAGAAGCAGCAATCGACGTAATGCGTAAATCAGGCGCGGCTAAAGCAGATAAAAAAGCGGGTCGTGTGGCAGCAGACGGTTTGGTTGTTATCACCGTGTCTGACGATGCAAAAGAAGGATCGATCGTTGAAGTTAACTGTGAAACAGACTTTGTTGCAAAAGATGAAAATTTCATTAGTTTTGCAACTGCAGTAGGTGCACGCGCATTAGCAGATAAGCCTGCTGATGTTGAGGCGTTGTCTGCAATGCCGCTTGATTCGGGCGAAACAGTGGAAGAAGTGCGTGCAAATCTCGTTGCTAAAATTGGTGAGAACATGAAAGTACGCCGATTTGAAATGGTTACTTCAGATGCGGGTGCAGTTTACGCTTACAGTCATGGTGTTCGTATTGGTGTTGCAATTGCAATGACCGGTGGAGATGAAGCATTAGGTAAAGATGTTGCAATGCATATTGCGGCAAGTCGTCCTGTTTGTATCTCTGAAGCTGATGTGCCTGCTGAAACATTAGATAAAGAAAGAGAGATTCTAATTGCGCAGGCAGAAGGGAGTGGCAAGCCAATGGAAATCATCGAAAAGATGGTTGAAGGACGTATGCGTAAGTACTTGGCGGAAATTACTTTAGTTGGCCAGCCTTTTGTAAAAGATCCTGATCAAACAGTTGCTCAGATATTGACTGCGGCGGGTGCTGAGGTTACTTCATTTATTCGTTTTGAAGTAGGTGAAGGTATCGAGAAGAAGCAAGAAGATTTTGCTGCAGAAGTTATGGCGCAGGTAAAAGGTGATTAATCACTGGCTTGATTCTTAATAAAAAAAGGAACGTTTTTACGTTCCTTTTTTTATGCCTCAAGTGATATTTTGCATAAGAAATTAAATAAAAATGCACATCTCATCTATTTTCCCGATGTATGATGGCATCATAACTAAGTTTTGTGTAATCTATGCCGAAAATAAATCATCTCTCGTTAGGTGTGTCTTTTGATTTTAAGGAGTATCGATAAAAATGGCTCAGAAATATAAACGAATACTGTTAAAACTCAGTGGCGAAGCCCTAATGGGAAAGGGTGATTTTGGTATTGATTCTGACGTTTTGGCGAGTACAGCAACCGAAATTGTTAATCAATTAAATACGGGAACAGAAATTGGTCTGGTTATCGGCGGTGGAAATATTTTTCGTGGAGCAGGTTTAGCGCAAGGCGGTATCGACCGCGTCAGCGCCGATCAAATGGGAATGTTGGCAACCGTAATGAATGCGCTTGCAATGCAAGATGCAATCAAAAAACAAGGCAAAAAATGTCGTGTGATGTCTGCCTTAAAAATCGACCAGTTGGGCGAAGAGTTTTCTGCGCACCGTGCTAGAGAATATTTAGCTCAAGGCGAGGTTGTTATTTTTGCCGCAGGTACAGGAAACCCTTATTTTACAACCGATACAGCGGCGAGTTTGCGCTCTATCGAAATTGAGGCAGATTTGATTTTAAAAGCGACCATGGTTGATGGCGTTTACGATTCTGATCCTAAGAAAAATCCTGATGCGGTACGTTACGATACCTTGAGTTTTAATGAGGCGATTTCAAAAGAACTCGGTGTTATGGATTTGACTGCGATGGTATTATGTCGTGAAAATAAAATGCCTTTATGTGTGTTTGATATGTTTGAAACAGGCGCGCTGAGTAAAATTATAGAAGGCGACCAAAATACAGGCACAATCATTGAAGCGGCAAACGTTTAGTATTGCAAGGCTAATAAGGTAAACATTATGATAGATGAAATTTTAAAAGATGCAGCAACACGCATGCAAAAAAGCGTTGAATCGCTTAAGACGGAATTAGCGAAAGTGCGTACCGGCCGCGCTCACCCAAGTTTGTTAGAGCATATTACGGTTGATTATTACGGGAGTGATGTGCCGTTAAGCCAGGTGTCTAACATTGGTGTTGAAGATGCGCGCACGCTAACCGTAACACCGTGGGAAGCACCGATGGTGCAAGCTATAGAAAAAGCAATTATGAACTCAGATTTAGGTTTGAATCCTAATTCAGCAGGAACGGTTATTCGTGTGCCAATGCCTCAATTAACAGAAGAGCGTCGTAAAGATTTAGTAAAAGTAGTGCGCCACGAAGCTGAGAATGGAAAAGTTGCGATTCGTAATATTCGACGTGATGCGAATTCAGATTTTAAAATGCTAGAAAAAGAAAAAGAAATTTCTGAAGATGATGAACATAAGGCGCAGGATGAGGTTCAAAAGTTAACCGATGCGCACGTAAAAGAAATTGATGAAATTTTAGAAGTGAAAGAAGTTGATTTGATGAAGGTTTAATTAACAATTTTGATGATTTATACGTTGTAATGTTGGGCTATTATTAATGGATATGGAAAACACCACAATTCCGCGCCACATCGCTATTGTCCTTGATGGCAATGGTCGTTGGGCGAAGGCGCGCAATCGTCCGCGTCTTTGGGGGCATAAAAAAGGTGTTGAAGCGGTTCGTAATATCGTAAAAGCCTGTAGTGTTTTAAATGTTGAATGCCTTACTATTTTTGCGTTTAGTAGTGAAAATTGGAAGCGCCCAGATGATGAAATAAAGCATCTTATGGGGTTGTTTATGATGGCGTTGGAGCGCGAAGCTAAATCACTGGCTAAAAATAATGTGCGTTTAAGAATAGTCGGCGATATAAGCGAGTTTTCTGAAAAATTACAGAAAAAAATTAAAGAAGTTGAAAATCTAACGTCTGCAAGCACAGGACTTAATTTAACCGTTGCTGCGAACTATGGCGGTCGATGGGATGTAACGCAGTCGGTAAAGCATCTACTTAAAAAGGTCGAATCAGGAGAACTTAATGCCGATGATTTGACAGAAGATGATATTTCTTCATTTGTTTCTACACAGGGTTTTCCTGATCCTGATTTATTCATCCGTACAGGTGGCGATAAACGCATCAGCAATTTTTTACTGTGGCAGATGGCGTATACCGAGTTATATTTCACC
>DQUJ01000123.1 GCA_015662325.1 Leucothrix mucor
ATTGCCAACGTTATTTATGATTACGGTGATGAGCGATTCTCGCGAAGAATTGCACATGCCATAGTGGAGAAGAGAGCAGAATCCCCAATCAGTACAACGTTGCAGTTGGCTGAGATAATAACTGCTGCAATACCACGAAAAGTGCAGAGAAAAGAACCGGGCAAGCATCCGGCAACTCGAAGCTTTCAGGCGATACGGATATTCATAAACCGCGAGCTTGATGATTTACATGAGTGTTTAAATAATTCGTTGGAGTTTTTGACAGACAAAGGACGTTTGGTAGTCATTAGTTTTCATTCTTTGGAAGATCGAATAGTAAAGCGTTTTCTTAAAGCGCAATCACGTGCCCCAAGTATTCCACGTGGATTGCCGATTATGGAAGATCAATTGTTCGTGCCTGATTTCAAGTTGATAGGCAAACCTGTTAAACCCTCGAAAGATGAAGTTATGTTTAATGTGCGTTCACGGAGCGCCATCATGCGTATTGCAGAGCGTACGCACACGTAAGTAATTGTTATAGGAGCAATGAAATGAGTGAAGTGTCTTTAGGTGTGCCCCCACATCTGTCTAAACCAGTAACCCTGGATTCGGTGATTGATTGGCGTTTAATTTTATTGGTAATTTCGTTTGTGGCGATTATTTTTATCGCAGTAAAGACAGTCGTGCAAAGACATGAGGCGCGTTCTCTGTTTGTTGAAATGCAAACGCTTGAAAAAGAAAGAGATGTGCTTGCGGCGCAATGGAGTCGTTTAAAGCTAGAGCAGGGCACGGTGTTAAATCAGGTGAGTGTAGAAAGACAGGCGCGTTGGGATTTGGGTATGAAAATCCCTAAGGCATCAGAAGTAAAGATGATCAGAGAGCCAGTTAAAACATATATTGTAGAAACTACTTCTGCAGACAAAAGAATATCGTTGGGCGATTAGGGCTTAGGTCTTTAAGAGTAATTACTGTGAATAAACAAACACGCACATCATCAGCTAATGTTTCACGACGTTCGGCGCGCACAACGACTAAAGTGCCGCCCGTTTATCGTGGGCGACGTATGTGGTTGATGTCGTTATTGTTGCTGGGTATTGGTGTATTGCTTGTACGTGCAGGTTATTTAGAAGTGTTTCAGCAAACATGGTTACAAGCACAGGCAGATAAACGCCAGATGAGAACCGTTACTGTGCCGCCTTACCGAGGCATGATCGTAGATAGAAATGGTGAGTCTTTGGCAATTAGCTCGCCAGTTGAATCGGTTTCTATTGATCCTAAGAAAATATTAAGCATTAGAAAAGAGTTATCTGTTATTGCGTTAACGGGTAAAGAAGATGATGCGCGATTGGCTCAGTTAGACAGTGATGATCTGGATATTAAATTGCAGCAAATGGAAGCGATTTTGAAACTAGAAGATGGCGCGTTGTTAAGCAAACTTGAAACATTGTCGACGCGACGTTTTCATTATCTTGCAAGACAAGTTGAGCCAGAGCGCGCACAGCAGATTGCGGCTTTGAATATCCCTACTGTTAATACATTGCGTGAATACCGTCGTTTTTACCCCATGGGTGAAACAACCTCGCACGTGGTTGGTTTTACCGATATTGATGATAAAGGTATCGAAGGTGTTGAGCGCTCGATGAATAAAACACTTGCAGGTAAGTCAGGTAGAAACAGAGTGGTTCGCGACGGTCATGGTCGATTAGTTGAAAATGTCGAGCAGATGGAGCGCATGGTTCCAGGTAAAGAAGTAAAGCTGAGTTTAGATCATCGTATTCAATATATTGCGTATAAATTATTGAAAGGTGAAGTCTATAAGCTAAATGCTAAATCAGGTTCGGTTGTGGTGTTAGACACGCAAACAGGCGAAGTATTGGCGATGGCAAATATGCCCGGGTTTAATCCAAATAATCGTACGTCGTTTAAGCCATATTTGTATCGTAACCGCGCGGTTGTCGATACGTTTGAGCCAGGTTCTACGCTTAAGCCTTTAACCATTGCTGCGGCGTTAGAAGCGCGAGTGATTGATGCAAACGTGTCGATTGAAACATCACCAGGTCGATTTTCTGTCGGTAAGACGGTTATCAAAGATCCTAAGAATTACGGCACATTAACGTTGTCTAGGCTTTTGGCAAAATCAAGTAATGTCGGTGCAAGTAAAGTGGCTTTACTGATGAAATCAAAAGATCACTGGCAATTCTTAAATCGTGTTGGATTTGGTCGCAGACCGAATGCGGGCTTCTCTAGTGAGACAGAGGGAGAGCTGAGTTACTACAAGAAATGGGGTAGGGTCGATCGTGCTTCGCATGGTTATGGTTACGGTGTTTCGACCAGTTTATTGCAATTAGCGCAGGCGTATTCTGTGTTTGCAACAGGCGGGATTTTAAAGCAGGCCAGTATTTATAAGACCAAACAACCACCGCTTGGTCAGCGTGTTATGAGCGAAGCAAATGCAGGATCAGTTTTAAAGATGATGCGAGCGGTGGTTCAAAAAAATGCGACAGGAGAAAATGCCACGGTGGATGGTTATCATGTGGCAGGTAAAACAGGAACAGCATACAAGTACATCAAGCGTCGCTATGATAAAGAACGTTTGGTGGTTAGTTTTATTGGCTTAGCGCCTGCGACGAATCCGCGTTTAGTTGTGGCAGTTATGATTAATGAGCCAAAAGTAGCAAAAGCCAGTGGTGGGCGTTTAGCGGCACCGTTGTTTTCAAAGATTATGGCAAACTCGTTACGTATTATGGATATTGCGCCCGATAATCTTCCTGCGATGAAACAAGTTAAGCCTGTAGATGAACCACTTTCGGCAGACCGTGCGGTTGTTGCTGTAAACAATGTTAGTAATGAGGGTGCTAAATAATGAAGCTTTCATCATTACTTAATCGTATTGCAGATGTTTCAGCCAGTATGGACTGTGAAATCACGTCTATCACATTGGATAGTCGCGAAGTAACGCAAGGCTGTTTGTTTGTGGCATTAAAAGGCACGCAACAACACGGTTTGGCTTATGCAAAAGTTGCAGAAGAGCAGGGTGCGGTAGCAATTATTTCGGAAGCAGATAAGAGCGTATCAATAGAAGATTTAGAAATCCCTCAATTTGAAGTTGTAGATTTGCGTCAATATTTAGGTTTGATTGCTGATCGTTTTTATCAATCGCCGAGCCAGTCATTAAATATTGTTGGTATTACGGGAACAGACGGTAAAACCAGTATCAGTCATTTTATGGCGCAAGTGTTAGGTCAGTGTGCGGTAATTGGTACATTAGGTGTGGGAACGCTGGATAACTTGCAAAAAGCAACACATACCACGCCCGATGTTTTACATGTACATCAACATCTGCAAGAAATGAAAACACAGGGTGTCGAGACGGTTGCGATGGAAGTGTCATCCCATGCTTTGGATCAAGGGCGCGTTGCTAATGTTGGGTTTGATGTGGCGGTGCTGACTAATTTAAGTCGTGATCATCTTGATTATCACAAAACACTAGAAGCGTATGCCGATGCCAAGGAAAAACTATTTCATTGGGATGGCTTAAAAGCAGTGGTGTTGAATCTGGATGATGCTTTTGGCTATAAGTTGTCTACCCGAACTAAAAACACGATTGGTTATGGTATTGGAAAAGTAGAAAACTATCCAGAAGGTTCGTTAGTTGCAGAAAACGCAAAGTTGACGATCAAAGGTGTTAGCGCGCAAATTCATTATGGCGATGAGCAGGGGGAATTGTCAGTCGCTGTTCTCGGTCGCTTTAATCTTAGTAATTTGTTAGCGGCTTTAGGTGCAATGATTGGTTTGGATATCCCATTAACAGATGCGCTGACTAAATTAAATAAAGTACAAACCGTTGCAGGGCGTATGGAAAAGATAGCGGCTTCGGAGTTATCAGATGTGTTAACTGTGGTTGACTATGCGCACACGCCGAACGCACTTGAAACAATCTTAAAAGCCTTGCGCGAACACACAACGCAAAATTTAATCTGTGTGTTTGGTTGCGGTGGTGATAGAGATACGGGCAAGCGCCCATTAATGGCGGCAGTAGCAGAACAGTGTGCTGATGTGGTGATTGTTACGGATGATAACCCACGCACCGAAAACCCTGCAGGCATCATGCAAGATATTGTGGCGGGTTTTGAAAAGCCAGAATTAGTTACCGTCGAACATGATCGTGCCACTGCAATCAAACAAGCATTAAAGCAGGCGAAAGCAGGTGATGCCGTTTTGATCGCAGGTAAAGGTCATGAAAATATACAAATTTTAGCAACAGGCAGCGTTCCATTTAGTGATCGCGAGCAAGCAAATAAAGTGTTACAGGAGTTAGCGGCATAATGGCTTGGTTAACACTTTCACAAATCGCTGAAATGACAGGCGGCGAATTGATCGGTGCAGATGTTGCGCTTGATTCAGTCGCAACAGATTCGCGCTTGGTCAAACAAGATCAGTTGTTTATTGCCATAAAAGGCGAGCGTTTTGATGCGCATGATTTTGTCGCTGACTTAGCAAAGGGGGCAGGTAAAGCAGGTGCGGCACTGGTTCACAAAAAGATTGATTGTGATTTGCCGCAGGTTCTAGTCAAAGATACTTTGCAAGCACTAGCAGATTTAGCGGGTGCATGGCGTAAACAATTTGTAAAACCATTGGTGGGTTTAACAGGTAGTAATGGGAAAACCACTTTAAAAGAAATGATCACCGCGATTTTAAGCGTTGAACATAGTGTGTTAGCAACCTTCGGCAATTTAAATAATGATATTGGGATGCCGTTGACCTTACTAAGACTACGAGAAGAACATGATTTTGCAGTCATCGAAATGGGTGCAAATCATCACAAAGAGATTGAATTTTTAACAAAAATCGCACGCCCTAACGTAGCGGTTGTTAACAATGCAGGTGCGGCACATCTTGAAGGTTTTGGTGATCTTCAAGGTGTGGCACAGGCAAAAGGGGAAATTTTTATTGGGTTGGGGACTCAGGGAGTCGCCATAATCAACGCAGATGATTCATTTGCAGATTATTGGAAGGACTCCAACACTGACCGAAAGGTCATCACGTTCGGCATTAATAATAAAGCAACAATAAGCGGTCTATTATCATCGGATGGGGGTCTGATGATAAAAGTAGGAGAAGTTGAGGTTAGGGTTAACCTCAAACTACTGGGTCGTCATAATGCACTAAATGCCCTTGCGGCAACTGCGGTTTCGACCGTTTTGGGGATCAAGCTGGAAACAATAGTTGACGGTTTAGAATCCTTGCAGCCAGTGAAGGGGCGTTTATCGCCTGTAGCTGGCATTAATTCTACACAGATTTTGGATGATACGTATAACGCGAATCCAGATTCTGCAATCGCGGCGCTGGATGTATTAGCGCAACGAAAAAACACAGCCTTTGTGCTGGGTGATATGGGAGAGCTGGGCGATAACACCGCAGAGCTTCATGCAAATATCGGTGAGCAAGCGCGTTTAGCGGGTGTTGATCGTATGTATTGTTTAGGACAATACAGCGCAAAAGCCTGTGATAAGTTTGGCAAAAACGGGCAGAGTTTTGATGATATGGATGAATTATTAGCATCCTTAAAAAAGGACGTAACCAGCAATATGACCATCTTAGTAAAAGGCTCGCGAACAATGCAAATGGAACGTGCTGTAGAAGCACTGCGAGAGGCTATTTAAACGATGCTGTTACCTTTTTTCGAATGGCTCTCAGAATATTATTCGGTCTTTAATGTTTTTCAATATTCAACATTAAGAACTATTTTGGCGGTATTAACAGCTTTGGGTATTTCCATGTTAATGGGCCCTTGGATGATTCGTGCCTTGACCAATTTAAAAATGGGTCAGCCGATTCGTGGAGATGGCCCGCAAACGCATCAAGTTAAAGCGGGTACACCGACTATGGGTGGCGCGTTGATTATATTAGCGATTGCGGTAGCTACGTTGTTATGGGCGGATTTAAGTAATCATTATATTTGGGTTGTGTTATTGGTAACTGTCGGCTCGGGCGTGATTGGTGGGTATGACGATTACTTAAAACTGAAAGAAAAAAACAGCAAAGGTTTAGCCTCGCGTTGGAAGTATTTAGGCTTGTCTTTAGTTGGGCTTGTTGCGGTGACTTATTTATATGTGGTGG
>DQUJ01000124.1 GCA_015662325.1 Leucothrix mucor
AAAATTATGTAAGCCTTTTCTTCGTTATTTGTTTTTACCATAGAATAACTATGCAAAAAAACAAATGTCTCGAACTTGGAAACTTGGCATTGCCAGAATTTATGGGACTTGTTCAGAGGTTCCTTAGGGCTGAAATATTTATCCGCGGATTTCAATGATTAAACACCGATTTTTTAATCTGTGAAAATATGCACAATCTGCGGATAATATTCTTAAGACTTACTCAACACCTATCAATTCAACATCAAACACTAACGTAGCATTCGGTGGAATAGAGCCGCCAGCACCACGCGAACCATAAGCAAGGTCTGCAGGAATAGTTAACGTACGTTGTCCACCCACTTTCATACCTGCAACGCCTTGATCCCAGCCTTTAATAACGCGACCTGCGCCTAATGGAAACTTAAACGGTGTGCCACGCGTGCGCGAGCTATCAAATTCTTTGCCGTGCTTATTTTCAGCAGAGGCATCGTATAACCAACCCGTGTAGTGAACTGAAACTGTTTGACCTGTAGTAGCTTCAGCGCCTGTGCCTACTTTTACATCATTTTTAATCAGTGATGTAATAGCACTAGCTGATGAAGTGACGCTTGCCGTGGTGACTTTAGTCGCCTCGGATGTGTCGGTGCAAGAGGTGATACCGGCGCTAAGAGTAAGTGTACAAGCAAGTGTAATAAGTTTTTTCATAATATTAATAAGGTTAGGAATAAAGTTATATTATGCATTGGTTTTAGTTACTTAGCACTAATTAGTCTTTCCTTTGATAGCTTCGCTTTTATTGTCCTTGCTCCATTTGTGCTTGCTGTACCTTTTTTTCGAAATCTTGGAGGGCAGGTAAAGCAATCGCGCTTAAAATACCCATCAAAACAAACATTGCAAAAGGCAACAGAATTGCACCAGCAATGACGCCTTTACTATTCGGTGGTGGCATTAAGCCAAATTGATTTGATCCTTTGGTGCCTGGGAAAAAATAAAAGTAAAAAACTGCAAAAGGCACGAGTAATAACAAAGCCCACCAACCACTTTTATTTAAATCATGGCAACGTTGAATGGTTAATAGAATACTGATAAAGATGATTGCGATGTAGATAACAGCAACAATAATACCGCCAAGAACCGGGCTTACGGCAAAGCCTAAGGAGCCTACCCCTATCAAAAGCATACCGATGAGCCCGACTAGCATATTATAAAAGAAGAAACGGAGACGGCCCATTCTTCCTTTACTCGTCATTACCTTTATATTGCCAAAATCTTCTTCTTGTTGTATATATCCAACCTTTGCGTTGGGTGTTGCGTAGGGATTTGCTTGTTTCATAACTCACTTCCTTTTTAGTTATATATAGAATTAATTAAAGGAGTATAAGTAGATGGGAGTGAACATTAGCTTAATGAACAGAGTAATAAAACCAAGATACTAATTAATAGTAGCCATTAATTTTTCAGAAGGCCTTGTAAATAATATAGAGTCTCTAGTGCTTTTCTTGGTGTTAAATCATCAGGGTCAACCGCTTCAAGCGCTTTTTTAATATCTTCGGCTGTTGTATCAGGTTCTTCTGCAAAGCCTAAATTCAAAGCCATCGTTTGACCTTGTTGTGGGGATTGCCTTGCGTCTTGTTCTAACTGATGTAGTTTTTTACGTGCTTGGGCGATTACATTTTTGGGTACGCCCGCTAATTGTGCGACTTGCAAACCATAACTTTGATTAGCAGGGCCGTCTTTTACGCTGTGTAAAAATACAATTTTATCGCCGTGTTCTACGGCATTAATATGTACATTGGCGATGGTGCTTATTTTTTCGGGTAGAGCGGTTAGCTCAAAATAGTGGGTCGCAAATAGAGTGAATGCTTGTTTTTGAATCGCGAGAAACTCGGTAAATGCCCATGCTAATGATAGACCGTCGAAGGTACTGGTGCCGCGCCCAATTTCATCCATTAGCACTAACGAATTGGCGGTAGCATTATTGAGTATATTGGCCGCTTCTGTCATTTCTACCATAAAGGTAGAGCGACCTGTGCTGAGATCATCATGTGCACCGATGCGAGTAAAGATGCGGTCAATCGGACCAATGCTGACAGCTTCGGCAGGCACATAACAGCCAATATGCGCCATCAGTACAATCAAAGTAATCTGGCGCATATAGGTTGATTTTCCGCCCATATTGGGGCCGGTGATCATTAGCATTCTGCGTTGTGAATCCATATTTAAATCATTGGGCACAAAAGGATTATCAAGCGTGTGCTCCACCACAGGATGTCTGCCAGCGGTGATTTGAATACCCGATTGATCGGTTAATGTTGGGCAACTGTAATTGTTTATAACGGCACGTTCGGCAAAGTTGGTGAGTACATCTAGTTCGGCAATAGTGTGTGCGGTTTTACGCAGGGGCATAATGTGATGCGCTAATTCTTTCAGCAAACTTTCGTACAATGCTTTTTCGCGCGATAAGGAGCGTTCACGAGCAGAAAGCACCTTATCTTCAAACTCTTTAAGTTCAGGTAAAATAAACCGTTCTGCCATTTTTAAAGTCTGGCGACGAACATATTCAGGAGGGATTTTTTCGGTCTGTGAACGTGGGATTTCAATATAAAAACCATGCACGCGGTTGTACGCTACTTTTAAGCTAGCGATGCCAGTACGTTCTTTTTCGCGGGTTTCGAGATCGAGCAGGTACTGGTCTGAATTATTACTGAGGTTGCGAAAGTCATCTAAATCCTTATCGTAGCCTTCGGCAATCACACCGCCATCACGAATTAAAACAGGTGGGTTTTCGATAACGGCTTTATCTAGTAAGAAAACTAAATCTTCATGCGTGCCGATATTGTCGTGTAAGGCTTGTATATGTGGGTTATCAATCGGTTTTAAAACGCTGTGTAATTCAGGTACGGTTTTAAGTGAATCTCGCAGGGTGGATAAATCACGTGGGCGCGCCGAACCTAATGCAATGCGAGAAATGATGCGTTCAATATCACCCACATGGCGTAATGATTCGTGCAAGGTTTCGTAATGATATTGTTGTATCAGGCTATCAACTGCTTGGTGGCGATTGCGCAAAACTGTTTGATCGCGCAAAGGCTTATTCAACCAGCGACTAAGCAAACGCGCACCCATATTAGTGGCAGTATTATCCAACACCGAGATCAGGGTGTTTTTATGATCGCCCATTAAGCTATGTTCAAGTTCCAAATTGCGGCGACTGGCTGCATCTAAAATAATGCCATCATCACTGCTTTCGACATGCATACTGTTGATGTGGGGCAGTGCGGTTCGTTGGGTTTCATTCACATATTGCAATAATGCACCCGCAGCAATAATAGCAGCGGGTAAATCATCACAGCCAAAACCCGATAAATCCTTAGTGCCTAATTGCTTGTGCAATAAATCGCGGGCGCTGTCTTCATCAAAATGCCACGGCGCGCGTTGGGTGATGGGGTAATTATCAGCGGGTAAAATTTTAGAGCCATCTGCAAGTAAAAAATCTTCTTCAAGCAATATTTCAGCGGGTTGTAAACGCTCAATTTCGTTGATAAGGCTAGAATGATCGGCAACTTGCTGCACATTAAATCGCCCATTACTAAGGTCGATACAGGCAATGCCGTATTGTTCATTATGAAAAGAAATCGCTAATAATAAATTATCACGACGCTCTTCTAATAAAAAATCATCGGTCACAGTGCCAGGTGTAAGGATGCGTACCACTTTACGTTCAACAGGGCCTTTAGATGTAGCAGGGTCGCCAATTTGTTCGCAAATACCGACTGAAATTCCTTGTTTTAATAAGCGCGGTAAATATTGTTCGGCGGCATGATAAGGAATCCCCGCCATAGGAATAGGCTCGCCGTTGGTTTTGCCACGTGCAGTCAGTGTAATGTTTAGAATATCGGATGCGCGTTTGGCATCATCAAAAAACAGCTCGTAAAAATCACCCATGCGGTAGAACAATAAAAGCTCAGGATTTTCTGATTTGATGCGCAGGAATTGCTGCATCATCGGCGTGTGCTGTGTTTTTTCTTTGGCAGTTTTGCGGGAGCTTTTTTTGGGGGGTGTAGGCATCCGAGCAATTTAACCCAGATTAGCGCATAGAACAATTATTTAATGTTTTTTGCTAATAATGCTATGACATAAAGCTTAAAAGTACGCGTTTTCATTATTTTGTATTTTTAAGAAAACCAGAAAAAAATACGCTATTTTTATCTCGCCATACTTTCGTGAAAAGGCCTCATAATTAAATCATAAAACCCATATCTCTATTATTAAAATTATGTAAATTGGGAAATACATCTAAAATATCACTGTTTGTCATTCCCATCCATTTTGCTAATGTTGCGCCGTATTGATCAACCCCATGGCTAGGAATAAAACGCCCCGTATCGCCTGCATCATGTTGACCATTAACACTAAGATCAATGCTATTGCCATGGACTAAACCGCCATTAACAGCGCCACCGAGGACTAGGTTGTGCCCTGCCCAAGCGTGGTCTGTTCCATCGCCATTAATACTGTACGAGCGACCAAATTCACTGGCGGTAAAGGTGGTAACGCTATCTTCTAGCCCAAATTCCACGGTCGTTTTATAAAAGCTATCGAGTGCATCATCCACTAATATTAAGTTGTTTTTATGATCCTTTAATTGATTACCATGAGAGTCCCAACCATTGATTGCAACAAAAAATATCTGTCGTTTCATGCCTAAGTTTTCTCGAATCGAGATCATTTTGGCGACCATTTTTAGTTGTTTTGCGAGACGATTATTACTGGGATAGGGTGTGTTAATGGTTTGTGCTTGCGCAATTTGGCTGATTAAAGCACTGATGCGTTGTTGCGTTTTAATATAAGTGCTGCTCATGTGCTGTTTTAAGGATGCATCATGGTTTAATTGTAAGATTTGATCCCACGCATCAACACGGCTGGTTTTCCAATAGGGCCAACTATGATTTTTAAAGGCGCTAATTTCTTCAACGCCTTGATTGGTGTTGAGCACAAAATCTAAAGGTTTAACGCCTTTTTGCCAAAGGCTATTTCCTGCAACGCTAAACATTGCAGGTTCGTTGGAATTTGTATTGGCGCTACTGAGCAAGTCCATCATTTTTCCACCCCAACCAGGCGCATGCACACTGGCTTTGGCAGTTTTTCCCGTTTGCCAGAATTCTTGTTGATGGTTATGTGAAAATAACTCTGCAGGGAGTTCTGCTGTTCCATTTTGAAAAGCATTACGTGAAGTCGGTCTAATTAGCGCGCCTACATTTCTAACAACGCCTAGTTTGTCGCTATTATATAAGCTACGGAGTTTTGGCATAGAAGGGTGAAATGCATGTTGATTGCCTTTTAGTGCGAGTAGTTTGTTTCTTGGAATTGCTAAGCTTGTTCTTGCGCTACTGTAAGCGTTATAAGCACTTTGCTGATAAGGAACAAACATATTGAAAGAATCATTGCCGCCTTGTAAAAACACACACACCAGTGATTTATGATCATTGATGTTATTGTAATCTGCCGCTACGGCTGCTTTCATCAACTGTAAATTCGTTTGCGTTGCTAATAAAGAAGTCGAGCCAATGCCCAATGCCATCTTTTTAAGAAAGGCTCTACGTTGTTCTGTTTTTAAATGTTTCATCAGTATTCCTTTTCTTATCGCTGAATTAAATAATCAGGTGCGCTGGTCATTAATAAAATGGCTTCTTTCGCCTTAGTAAAACGCCCTTCTTTTCCCGTTGGGTAGGCCCCAGGTTTGTTTAAATGGTTTGTTAAAATAGTGCGTAACGCAGGTGACATTTCCCCATTCAGGAGTACTAAGTTAAGGTGGTTTAATAAGTTGTTGGTATTTGATGCTAACGCTGTTTCTCGACCTAGATTGAGTTTTGAATAGCCTTCTAATTCTGCCGTGTTTGCCTTAGTGTCACTAAATTCTTCGATAGTCTCGTGTATAAAATTACTGGTTGCGGCGAGTGTGTTTTCATTAATTATCTGAAACTCAGGTGCAGCAATGCCCTGATCATTTAAGGTGCCAGCAGGAGAAAAATCGGGCAAGTAGAAATTAAACACAGAGGATGCCTGTAATGGCCCTTGTCCTATGTAACGTTTAAATTCAGATGTAGATTTCCAAAAATTATAAGAAGGGTATGTACCTTGACCACAGGTGCGATCTGAATCCCAGTAATGACCCACCTTTAATGATTTTTGCATTTTGAATGCGCGCCATAAATGCGTGATACGCAACAGTGGCTCACGTAATTTTCCGAAATGATCAGGGATGTCTGATCGTCGGGCATTGTCATCCAGCAATATGGCTTTTACGACAGCCTTTAAATCACCTCTTTCGCCTTCGCCGTTATCATTAAAAACAGTGGCGACACGGGCGACATAATCGGGCGCAGGATTGCTTGTTACTAAGCGCTGTATTAAACGTTTACTGACAAAAGGGCCCACATTAGGGTGGTTGAAAATATTATCTAAGGCGAACCTAAGGTCAACCAAAGCAGATCGGTTGGCAGGGCTAATCGCGCCATTGAGCAAGTTCTTTGCCGTTCTATCATGATAATTTTCGTGTGCAACCAATGATCGAGTGTGGTCGGCATCAGCAAAATAAAGATCCCAGTCAGGGTCATCTCTATACGTCCAGCCCGTAAATACTTTAGCAAACTGTTCGATAGTGCTTTGGTTATATGTTGGGATGGTGTTGCCATTAGCATCCAGTTTTTTGGTTGCATCAAGGTTTAGCTCGTGTACGCCAATGCTAAATAACTGCAGTAACTCGCGTGCGTAGTTCTCATCGGGGCGAATGCCTTCTGCAACATTCGCTTTCTGGTTACGAGTCATACTCAGGAAATCACCCATGGCAGGGTGAC
>DQUJ01000149.1 GCA_015662325.1 Leucothrix mucor
GGCAGTGAATCAAATATTATTAATATCTTGAATTTTGTATTGCATGGATTGATGGCGCCCCCGTTCTGGTTAGCGATGGCTGGTTTAGGTAGCGCATGGTTTATTTATATGAAGAAACCCTCCATTGCAACGACGGCTTACAATACTTTACGCCCAATCCATACCTTGTTGGATAAAAAATATTTTGCAGATGAATTTAATATGACCGTGTTTGCAGGCGGCGCATTAGCATTAGGCAGAGGGTTATGGGCGGCAGGTGATCGCTTCTTGATTGATGGTTTGATGGTGAATGGAACGGCTAAAGTAACGGGCTGGTTCTCATCTATTGCGCGTCATGTACAAACAGGTTATTTATATCATTATGCGTTCTCTATTATATTAGGTGTGTTGGCAATCATGAGTTGGTTATTGTTCGGAGCAAACTATGTTTAGTGGTATGTTTGATGGCTATTTGCTCAGTGTATTAATTTGGTTGCCTATTATTGGCGGCATTATCACCTTATTTAGTGGTGATAAATTTGGCGCACGCCCCGTTGCGTTAATTGTCAGCATACTTACATTTGTGATCAGTCTATTGCTCTGGACGGGTTTTAACCCCGAAGGTTACCAGATGCAGTTTGTTGAATCTGTGCCTTGGATTGAAGCGTTTAACATCAATTATAGTTTAGGTGTTGATGGAATATCGATGCCACTTATTTTGCTGAATACCTTCATTACGGTATTGATTGTATTAGCAGGTTGGGAAGTTATAAAGAAGAAACCTGCGCAATACATGGCTGCTTTCTTGATTATGGAAGGCATCATCAATGGTGTGTTTGCGGCGCAAGACTCCATTCTTTTTTATGTGTTCTTCGAAGCGATGTTAATCCCGATGTTTATCGTGATCGGTATTTGGGGTGGCGATGATCGTATCTACGCGACGATCAAATTCTTCCTCTATACCTTCTTCGGTTCGGTGTTTATGTTGGTGAGCCTCATTTATATGTACAATCAGGCGGGTAGTTTTGCGATTGCTGATTTACATGATGTAAAGCTTAGTATGACCGCCCAGATTCTTATTTTCTTATCATTCCTGATTGCGTTTGGTGTCAAAGTCCCGATGTGGCCCGTCCATACATGGTTGCCCGATGCACACGTACAAGCACCCACAGGTGGATCGGTCATTCTAGCAGCAGTTATGTTAAAAATCGGTGGTTACGGTTTCTTGCGATTTTCTTTGCCGATGGTGCCAGATGCCGCTAAAGAATTAGCGTGGTTAGTGATTTTTATGTCGCTAACGGCGGTGGTTTATATCGGGTTTATCGCATTAGTACAAAAAGATATGAAGAAGCTAGTGGCATATTCATCTATCGCCCATATGGGTTTTGTAACGCTCGGTTTTTTCTTGATATACCCTATTATGACGGCTAGTAATGGAAGTAGCGAAGGTTCTTTACTTAGCTTGCAAGGCGGGATGATGCAAATGATTTCGCACGGTTTTATATCGGGCGCGATGTTCATTAGTATCGGTGTGCTTTATGATCGTATGCACACGCGTGATATAACCGCTTATGGTGGTGTATCGAATCGTATGCCTTGGTTTGCGGCGTTCTTTGTTTTATTTGCAATGGCAAATACAGGTCTACCTGGAACATCAGGCTTTGTTGGCGAATTCATGGTTATTCTTGCAAGTTATAAAGCCAATTTCTGGATTGCATTTTTAGGTGCAACGACATTAATTGTCGGGGCAGCTTATACCTTGTGGCTGGTCAAACGCGTCATTTTTGGTGCGGTAACAAATGATAATGTGGCGGCGTTACACGATATAAATAAACGCGAAACCTTTATTTTGGCAACATTAGCGTTCTTTGTTTTATTGTTAGGATTGTGGCCAGAGCCGTTAATACATGTAATGAATGATTCGCTGGTTCATGTCATTGAACAAGCCACTACAAGTAAGCTGGTGAAATAATATGTTTCTTATCAACCTAATCCCAATGGGCTACGAAGTTCCTAACTTTTCACTCGTGATGCCAGAGATTATTTTACTAGCAGGCGCTTGTTTTGTGTTGTTAGCGGATCTTTTTGTAAGTGATAAAAATCGCTTCATAACTTATTTGATGGCACAAATTGTATTGCTAGTGACCGCAGGCTTATTGCTGGCGAGTTTTTTAGATGGTGCAACTTTAATTACAACGTCTGCCACTACGGTTAAGACAACGTTTAGTGATATGTTTGTGCTTGACCCGATGGCGCGGGTGTTGAAGATTTCAATCTTGCTTATCACCGCAGGTGTGTTTGTTTATTCCCGTGATTATTTACGTGAAAGGCAAATGTATAAAGGTGAATATTTCACGCTAGCGTTGTTTGCCGTACTCGGTATGATGATTATGGTTTCTGCCAAAACCATGTTGTTGATTTATTTGGGTTTAGAATTACTTTCCTTATCTATGTATGCCATGGTCGCATTTAGACGTAATGACGGCAGAGCCTCCGAAGCGGCAATGAAATACTTTGTATTAGGTGCAATTGCATCGGGCATGTTGCTTTACGGTATGTCGATTATTTATGGTGTTAGCGGTAGTTTGCATCTGGATCATATTGCCGTTTATATGAAAGATCATCCGGTGATGCAGAATATTGGCTTATTGCTCGGCTTAGCCTTCATCATCGTTGGGCTTGGTTTTAAACTCGGTGTTGTCCCGTTTCACATGTGGGTTCCCGATGTATATGATGGTTCGCCAACGGCGGTTACATTATTTCTTGGAACGGCTCCTAAAATAGCTGCTTTTGCCATGGTGATTCGTTTGCTGGTTGAAGGATTGGGCGATATGGTTCAAGGCTGGCAACAGATTTTAGCAATACTCGCAGCCCTCTCTTTATTGCTTGGAAATATCATTGCTATCGCGCAAACCAACATTAAACGTATGTTGGCCTATTCCACGATTTCACACATGGGTTTTGTGGTTATGGGGATCCTAGCGGGTAGTCAGACGGGTTATGCCGCCTCTATGTTTTATGTGATTACCTATGCGATTATTGCAATGGGCGGTTTTGCAGTTGTAATTTTATTAAGTCGCGATGGGGAAGAAGCAGATCAATTAGCAGATTTAAAAGGCTTGAGTTCACGTCATCCTTGGTACGCATTTATGATGATGTTGTTTTTATTTGCAATGGCAGGTGTTCCACCAACGGTTGGGTTCTACGCTAAGTTATCGGTTATCAATGCAGTAGTCGATGCGCAGGGTGCTAATTTGGTTTGGCTTGCAGTATTTGCAGTGGTGATGTCAGTTGTTGGGGCTTACTATTATCTTCGTGCTATCAAGCTAATGTATTTTGATGAGCCTGATAATATAAATCCAAATAATAATAATTTAGAAAATTCTACTTCACAGTCGGCATTGGATATATCGGTGCCTATAAAACCTTCATGGGATTTTAATGTATTGCTTAGTGTGAATGGCTTGGCTGTACTGGTATTGGGTATTCTACCTGGTGCTTTAATGGCGCTTTGTGTTTGGGCGATACAAACAAGTTTGTAAGCTTCTTCTGTCTTTTTAAAACAAATTATGAAAAAAAACTTCTAAGTCTTTGGTTTTCATCCAGACAAACGGTTGCTCATTGGCGACGAATGGATTAAAATATAGGCAACTTTTTGTGGGCTTGAGCCTGTTTGAAAAAATATTAACTAGCGGGGCTTTCCCGCTGTTTTTTTATATTAATTAAGAAGAAAAATTAAAGGAGTTTTAAATGTTGATTAAGCATTATGCATCCATAGCTATTTTAGCACTATTGGTACCAGCTACATACGTGATGGCAGAAGATGAAAAAGCAGGTCGAATAGATGCGACGAATACATTACCAGATGCTAAGCCTGGTGAATGTTTTGCTAAAGTAATTGTTCCTGCTGAATACGAGACTAAATCAGAACAAGTATTGGTAAAGCCAGAATCTGAAAAAGTGGATATTACGCCTGCAACATTTGATAACGCAGAAAAAGAAATTGTAGTAAAAGAAGGTTTTACTAAGTTAAAAGCGGTTCCAGCTAAATTTAGAACTGAAACAGTTGAAATTGAAATTTCTCCTGCACGTACAGCATGGTCAACTAGCCTTGGCGCAAAAGCGATTGCAGCAAGTCCTGCACTTTTAGCAGGCGCAAAAGCAAACGGTGTTGATTTAGATGCGGCGAAAGTAGGCGAGTGTTTTAAAGAGTTTTATTCTCCGGCAGTTTATGAAACGACAGAAAAAGAAGTCTTAGTTAAAGAAGAATCAGAAGAAATTAAAATAGCATCTGCTCAGTTCGAGAAATCAGAAGAAACAGTGGTTGTAAAACAAGCAAGCAAAAAGAAAGTAGTGAAAGCTGCTGAGTACGAGACGATTGAAGAAAAAATCGAAATCGAGCCTGCTAAAGCGGTATGGAAAAAAGGTACGGGTCCAATCTCTAAAATTGATAACTCAACTGGCGAGATCATGTGTTTGGTACAAGTGCCAGCTAAATACAAAACGTTTAAAAAGACTGTATTGAAAAGCTCACCGGCAATTGATCTTGTTGATATTCCAGAAGAAACTAAGAAAGTGACGATTAGCAAGTTAGTGAGTGATGCAACAGTTGATAAGGTGAAAATACCTGCTGAATACACGAAAGTTAAAATCACTAAGAAAACAAGCGATGCTAAATTCTCATGGCGTGTAGCAGGTACAGACGGAAGCGGTAAATATACAGGTCATCAAGTATGTTTAACTGAAATTCCAGCAAAACATGCAACGATTAAAAAGCTAGTAGTTGATACCGCTGCAACAGTTCAAGAAGAAAAAGTACCTGCGGTAACTAAAGTTGTAAAAGTGAGTAATATTGCAACAGAAGCTCAAGAAATACGTACTAAGATACCAGCAGAGTACAGCACTGTTGAGAAACGCTACAAGATTTCTGCAGAGCGTTTAGAATGGCGTCGTGTGTTATGTAAGACAAACATGGGTGCAGACATCAATAAGCGTATTCAACAAGCGCTTAAAGATGCAGGTGTTTACACAGGTAAAGTTGACGGCAATATCGGTCGCGGCACAATGACTGCAGTCGAGCGTTACCAAAAAGAGAATGATCTTCCAACAGGCGGATTAACAATTAAAGTACTAGAAAAGTTAGGTGTTATGTAATTTAATAACGAGTTAGCTCACCTCTATCTTGTGCCATTTCAGTGTTGAAAAATGGTGATTTACATTTGTAAACTCACATTTTTCGCCTTAACTGACGTAAGATAGAGCAATCTAATCAGTTATTAGATTGATAAAAAAACCGCATTAGTGCGGTTTTTTTTATGCTTGTCATTTAGTAGTAAAAGTTAAGGTGCTTCTTCGTCTCTTAATTGATAAAACTGTTCTACAAATTCATCATACTGTTCAGCCTCAATCGCTGCTCGAATATCACTCATCAATTCTTGATAATAATGAAGATTGTGGATTGTATTAAGATGCGCGCCGAGCATTTCTTTACATTTATCTAAATGGCGCAGATAGGATCGTGAATAATTTTGACAAGTGTAGCAAGTGCATTTCTCATCAATCGGTCCTGTATCAAGTCTATATTGGCTATTTCGGATATTGATTCGACCGTAACGTGTAAATAGAAACCCATTACGTGCATTTCGCGTCGGTATTACACAGTCAAACATATCAATACCGCGTTTGACTGATTCTACGATATCTTCTGGTTTGCCAACCCCCATTAAATAACGGGGTTTGTCTGTGGGTAATAAAGGCGTGGTTGTTTCTAGTACTGCATCACGCTCATCTTTGGGTTCGCCAACCGAAAGTCCTCCAATCGCGTAACCATCAAACCCAATATTGATTAACTCCTGTGATGATATTTCTCGTAAGTCAGAAAACATTCCGCCTTGAACAATACCAAAAAGCGCAGAAGGGTTATCTGCATGTGCATCTTTACTGCGTTTTGCCCAACGCAAGGATAGCTCCATAGACTCTCGTGCTTCGGTGCGTGTCGCAGGGTAGGGCGTACACTCATCAAATATCATGACAATATCAGAGCCGAGTTCACGTTGTATTTGCATCGAAAATTCAGGGGATAGTAATAATTTTCTGCCATCCACAGGAGAACGAAAATGCACGCCTTCTTCTGTAATTTTACGCATTTTGGCTAATGAGAATACTTGAAATCCACCCGAGTCGGTTAGAATGGGTTTATCCCAATGCATAAAATCGTGCAGGTCGCCGTGTTGTTGAATCACCTCTGTCCCTGGTCTCAACATAAGATGAAACGTGTTACCCAAAATTATTTCTGCACCGAGTTCTTTAATTTCTTCTGGCTTCATGGATTTAACCGTGCCGTATGTGCCGACTGGCATGAAAGCAGGGGTTTCTATGTTTCCGCGAGGGAAACTGAGTTGTCCGCGTCTTGCAGAGCTGATAGTTTTATCATTAATTTGTGTATCAACAGCGTTTAATAATTTAAAGTTCATATGGGACATACGATAAGTTACAGATAATCAAAAGAATGCATATCATATAGTAAAGAAGGCTTTGTATGAGAGGTATGAAGGATAAATTTTTCTTAAACCTTTCAATGTCCTTTAGAGGTTAATTTTAACTGAGCCGTTATTCTGTTTTATAAAAAAAACTGAAAAAACTTGAAAAAAACTGTGTTAAATACTAAAAGATCAACATTAGTTATTTGGAATGTCATAATTAAATAACCATACAAAACAGTCGGTTATGAAGTGGGTAAATTGATAAATATAGCTTGAATTGCCATTATGAGGCTCCGGAATATTGCTGTAGATTTTAGATAACGGTTTTCGAAGGTTGAATATAATAAATAAATGATATATTTAAAAAGTTAGGATTAATGATTGTTTTAGGTGCTTTTGCTTCGCCGGTAATGGCAGATACTTATATGGATGCGGCTTGGGCGAAAAAAGCCTGTAATGCATGTAATAAAAGCGCCACATTAACTGCAGGATTAGCAAAAATAAGTGAGTAAATCTTGGGTAAAAAACAA
>DQUJ01000072.1 GCA_015662325.1 Leucothrix mucor
ACATAAATCGAGATCACTTAATATACAAGCCCAGACCTAGCGTTCACCAGAAGGGTAACACTAGGTCTTTGGGGTAATAGAACGAACATAGTATCGTTCACCGATCGAACTATCGCTAATTATAAAAAGCCCTGATTAATCAGGGCTTTTTATGTCAGAAATAATGTGTCAGCTAATCTGTACGGCTAGTGTCTTCTAGCTTCTAACTAACTGTGCCAACATTGGTAATCTTACGAAAAGCAACGATGTCACTCCACTGGCATAGAACGATCATAGGGTTCCTTAATAGGCACATCTATCATTTCTGGCAACTGGTCAATGATGTAGCTAGGTAAAGAATTACCAAATATTTGTTTAGATGGTATTTTCACCGTTTTCTTCGGCGTTGTTTCTTGTGCTCTTGAATTAGATGTGGCTGATTCTTTGTTGGCACTGTCTTCTGCTGTGGTATTTTCTGTTGCGGCATGAATTGCGGTAGTAGATGAAGCCGTTGCTTCAGCGTTAACAGGAGCACTAATACTTTGTGTTGCTGTGTTGCTACTATCAGCTTGAGTATTTATTTGAGTTGTAGCGGCGGTAGCAGCAGGTATCACTTCAGTGGGTTCAGGTATTATGTTAGTTTCAACAGTTGCTGGGCTATTTGCTGATTCGTTATTTGTTACTGGCGCATTAGCTACGGATTCAGTGCTGTTAGTTTCTGCTGTATTTGCTACCGACGTACTTGTTTCTGATGATGTGTTTGTATCCGCGGCAGGCGCTTCATTTTGAGTAGGGGCGGTACTGCTTGTATCAGTTGTATCAGTAGTCGTCGCTGTCGCATTGTTAATTGATGTGCTATTAGCTGAAGCCTTAGCGCTTTCATCTGACGTGCTTGTGGATGAGTCATTACTAGCAGTTGATACGCTATCTGTTGCGGTAGTTGTTTCTTCCGTGGCTTTATTTTGCTCGATGGACTTATAGATTTCACTCACAACAGGGGCGGCAATTTCACTCACAATGGGTGCAGTAACCGTATTTGCACTACTATTATTACCATTTTCACCTTTGGATTCTGTAGTCGTTGTTATATCAGCATCAGCTGTATTCGTTGAGTTGCTGTTTTCGTTACTAGTGCTCGCATCGTTATTAGAAGCAGCAGGTGCAACTTGGCTTGCTCCGTTTGGCATACCAAAGGACATTGCCGTTGTTTCTACTACAGGGCGTTTTGCCATATAAGCAAATGCTGTAGTACCAAGGGCGGTGAATAATATTGTACCAATTGTTCCAGAACCAAATTTCATTTTACGTTACCTGTCAGTTTGGCATTAATTAAGTTATACCAATAATAATGAAGGTATCTTATCATTGATAAGTTTACTTTGAAAATCAGGAGGTTCTATTTGATGAGAATATAGCGAGATCTATTAATGCTGTTTTATATTGGCTGTCATCTAAACAATCAAGCGAATTAATTGCCATTTCAATTTCTTTTACTGCTACTTCTTTGGTGTAATCTAATGCACCGGTTTTATTTATTATTTGCATAATCGGCTCTATTAGTTCTAAACCGCCTTCTTTGATTGCTTGGCGAATTAAAGCGACATCTTCTGTTGCGCCTGCCTGTTCACTTCGAGAAAGAGCAATAATTAAGGGTAAGGTTGGTTTGCCTTCAGCAAGATCATCGCCTACATTTTTACCAAGTTTTTTGGCATCGGTACTGTAATCTAAAACATCATCAATTAATTGGAAGGCATTACCTAAATGAACGCCAAACTGCGCAACCGACTGCTCTTGTTCTATTGGTAGCTCAGAAAGTATTGCGCCTAATTGACAAGCAGCTTCAAATAGCGTGGCTGTTTTTGAATAGATAACGTCCATGTAACGTGCTTCGGTGGTATCTGCATCGTTAATGTTTAACAGCTGCAACACCTCACCTTCGGCAATCGTGTTGGTGGTGCTCGCCATAATTTCCATGACACGCATTAGGTTGACATCGACCATCATTTCAAATGAACGTGAATATAAAAAATCACCGACCAGAACAGCCGCTTGGTTGCCCCACACATTGTTGGCCGTATCTTTGCCACGGCGCATATCAGATTCATCGACAACATCATCGTGTAATAAAGTCGCTGTGTGGATAAACTCAACAATCGTTGCAATATTGATATGTTTATCGCCGCTGTAGCCACAGGCTTTTGCCATTAATAAAGCAAGTAGCGGGCGCAGACGTTTGCCACCACTATTTATAATATATTGGCTTAGTTGATTAACGAGTACCACATCGGATTGCAGGCGTTTTTGAATTAAATCATCGACGGCTTGCATTTCGAGTGCAACAAGTTGTTGTATGTCTTTGTAATCCACTATTTGATACTTTCAGCTTTTACGTATTGGAAACGACACGAATGCTAGGTAGATGAAGGTTAACTGTCAAGCGGATTTCGTCATGGCATGCAAAAGAATTGAAAGAATAATATAATAATAATATAATTTAGTTTGACTACATAACGCTGTAATTGTAAAATCGCGCGTCATTCTGTCAAATGCTTGGTATATTTTATATAGAACGTTTGGCACTTATCATAGATTTTATAGAGGTTAAAACCATGGCACATAAGAAAGCCGCAGGTAGTACGCGAAACGGTCGCGATTCAGTATCAAAACGCCTTGGTGTTAAGCGCTTTGGTGGTCAAGAAGTATTAGCAGGTAATATACTTGTTCGTCAACGTGGTACAAAATTCCACCCTGGCACAAACGTAGGTTGTGGCAAAGACCATACCTTGTTTGCAAAAACAGACGGTGTTGTATTATTTGAAGTTAAAGGTCCTAAAAATCGTAAATACGTTAGTATTCAAACGGCTTAAGCATCTAGAACTATTCTAAAGCCCCGCTAGCCGCGGGGCTTTTTATTGCCTGTGTGTTTTACATTTCTGTTAAACTATTTGATTCGTTAAAAGACCCTTATCCATATGAAATTTGTAGATGAAGCAACCATAGTCGTAAAAGCCGGTGACGGAGGGAATGGTTGCGTTAGTTTTAGACGTGAAAAATACATCGAATACGGTGGCCCCGATGGTGGCGATGGTGGCGACGGTGGCTGTGTTTATCTACAAGCCAATAAAGGTTTAAATACACTGGCTGATTTTCGACATGTGCGACGCTATGAAGGCGGGCGTGGAGAAAATGGCGCAAGTCGCAATATGACAGGAGCAAGAGGCGAAGATAAAATTGTTCAAGTGCCGATTGGCACAATGGTGTTTGTTGAAGATACCGAAGAAAAAATTGGTGATTTAACCAAAGACGGTGAGAAAATTATGGTGGCCCAAGGTGGTTTCCATGGTCTGGGTAATCTTCGTTATAAAAGTTCAGTCAATCGCGCGCCTCGGCAAAATAAACCCGGCTCAGAAGGTGAGATACGTTCTCTGCGTTTAGAAATGAAAGTGCTGGCCGACGTGGGTTTATTAGGTTTGCCGAATGCAGGTAAGTCTACATTAATTACAGCGTTATCTTCTGCACGCCCTAAAGTAGCAAACTACCCCTTTACCACCTTGTACCCTAATTTAGGCGTTGTAAAAGTAGACGCATCTAAAAGTTATGTTATTGCTGATATTCCGGGCTTGATAGAAGGCGCGGCAGAAGGTTTAGGTTTAGGTATTCAGTTTTTAAAGCATCTTTCACGCACCCATTTATTATTGCATTTGGTTGATGTTGCCCCACCTAATGAAGAAGATGATCCCGTAGAATCAGTGCATATAATTGAAAGAGAGTTAGAAAAATACAGTGAGGATCTAGCAAAGCAAGAGCGCTGGTTAGTGCTAAATAAGATTGATTTGTTACCACCAGATGAACAAAAGCCCGCATGTGATAAAATTATTAA
>DQUJ01000062.1 GCA_015662325.1 Leucothrix mucor
GTGCAAGTCTTATTATTTTAGGATAGAGCATCCATTGCCCACATTAATCTGTGGGCTTTTTTGTGGGCGCATATTGTTTATAGATGGTCTAATTTAGCTTATAATAAGTGGCTTGGGGATCAGGTAGAAAGGGATTTGTATGAAAAACTGGGGAACACGTAATGCGACGCTATTTGTTACACTGTTAAAAAAACTGTTTTTATTGTTGTTTATAACAACAGGGCTAATGACGGTTACATCACCAACAATGGCTTTAAGTGATACTTATTTTGTGACGGGGCAGGATCTAGATCTATTAATGGAAAGCGATAGAACCTACGTGATGGAAGAAATTGAGTATGAATTACGCAAAATCCCATTATTTAGAGATGTTGAAGATTTTATTCTTAATGTAAAAGATGATTATCGGTAGAGAGTGAGTATCGGACTTACTCTTTAATTTACAAAAACCACTCTTTATTAATTTCGTCTGCCTTTAATGGTTTGACCTGTAATTCTCGCTCTTCTTCATCTGGTTTACCAATCAACACCGTCACTTCATCTTCATCTCGTCCTTGGCTGTATCGCGCAGTGATAGATGCGGCTAAATGAATATCTTCTGCCGAAATATCCGAACCATCCAATAAGGTTAATGGGCCACTACAACTGGCTGTTTTAATATAAATAAACTGCTTTCTATAACCTTGAAGGAAGCGTGTTTCACCTTCTTCACGCGCAACGATGATTTTGTAATTATCACGTGGGCGGAAATGACGACCGATTTTAAGCAACATAATATCGTCCATTTCGTAACTTCTACTTTCACCACGATGGCTTAACAAATCTTTCATTTTATCGGAATAGTTAGGGTCGGTTAAGAAACAACAACCGCCCGCAGGTTGTGCGTAATCATCCAGTTTCCATTTTTCTGCCAGTGCCATTTGTGGCTTGCGATTACGGCCCGAAAAATCAAACAGCTTTTCTCTATCTACCCAGCCTTCTTTTTCTGGCTTTGTCGCAGGTAAGTTTTGCGCACATAAAGGACGTAGCAATAATTCATCTGCACCTGATTCTGCAGCAATAATTGGCATAGTTTCTCTGCGTTGCGACATCGGGCGTTGACCAATCACTTCGCCGGTTACAATAAAGTCAAAATCGTTTTCGGCAATCCATTCATGCGCTTTTTTCACCATGAAAATTTTACAATCAAGACATGGGTTTAAGTTTGCGCCATAGCCATGTTTAGGGTTTAGCACCACATCTTTGTATTCTTCCACAATATCAACAATGTGTAATTTAATACCAAGTTGCTCTGCAACCCAAAGTGAGCTATTACGTTTAGGCTTGCTATTTTTATTCTTACGAATCGCGTGGGTATGACCTTCTACACAAAAACCCGTGAAAAAGTTGATGCCTTCAACATGAATGCCCTGTTCGATCATCGCTTTAGTGGCAAGTAGCGAATCAAGTCCACCAGAAATTAAGGATACGGCTTTGCGTTTTTTTTGAGATAGCTTAGTCATGGGCATTTATTGAGTGCGTGTAAAGCGGGGATTATTACAGCGTTCATTTTGATTGTCTATTTGTCTTGTTAATCGTTGTTATTTTTTTTAAAACAAATCAATCAAGCGTGAATAAAGATTTGGGTTAAGTATGACTTAATACTTTGTCTCTA
>DQUJ01000117.1 GCA_015662325.1 Leucothrix mucor
AGCTCTTAATTTGAAGAAAACAACAAAAACCATTCATGACCCTGTTAACGGATTAACAAATCCGAAAGCTATTCCCGGTGCAACAGTAGAATATACGATTACAGCAGAAAACATCTCGAATGGATCAGCAGATAGTGGCTCGACTGTTATTAAAGATAAAGTACCCGCAAAAATGAAATTATGTGTGAGCACGATAGCGCAATGCATTTCACCGAATATAAATACTGCAAATAATTCCAGTGGTTTAAGTCTGGCAGGGGTTCAATATTCTAATAATAATGGAACCAGCTATGTTTATAACCCTGTGGCAGATGCGGGTGGTTATGATAGCGCGGTGACTCATGTTAAATATCAATTCAATGATAAATTCTTAGGCAGTTGTGGGGTCGATAGAAGCGTTGAATTAAAGATGCGTATGGGTGTTAAGTAAGCCTTTTAATTTCAACAGATTTGCCTGTTGAAAATTACCTTTTTTGTTACAGTCTTGGTATACTCCAGCCACACAGTTTACGCGTCAAAAAATCCCTCTAAATTAGATATAGATAAGACAAAAAATAATGGCTGAATTCGCAAAAGAAATAATCCCGATTAATCTTGAAGATGAGATGCGTAAATCGTATCTAGAATACGCCATGAGCGTAATCGTCGGGCGTGCTTTACCGGATGTTCGAGATGGATTGAAACCCGTACATCGTCGCGTCTTATTCGCGATGAGCGAACTGCGTAACGACTTCAACAAGCCGTATAAAAAATCGGCGCGTATCGTCGGTGACGTAATCGGTAAATATCACCCGCATGGTGATACCGCCGTTTACGACACGATGGTTCGTATGGCGCAACCATTCTCGATGCGCTACATGCTGATTGATGGTCAAGGTAACTTTGGTTCTGTCGATGGTGATTCACCTGCCGCGATGCGTTATACCGAAGTGCGTATGGCGAAGATCGCGCATGATTTAATGGCGGATCTGGATAAAGAGACGGTTGATTTTCAGGGCAACTATGATGATTCTGAATTTGAACCTGTCGTCTTCCCAACACGTTTACCGAATCTGTTATTAAACGGTTCTTCTGGAATCGCGGTGGGCATGGCGACCAATATTCCACCACACAATATTACCGAAGTGATTAACGGCACATTGGCATTGATTGACGATCCAGAATTAAGCATTGATGATTTGATGCAATATATTCCGGGTCCTGATTTCCCAACGGCGGGCGTAATCAACGGCGCGCACGGTATTAAACAGGCGTATCACACTGGCAAGGGTTCTGTAAAAATTCGTGCGGTTGCGGATTTTGAAACAGACAAAAACGGGCGCGAGAAAATCGTCATCACAGAACTACCGTATCAGGTAAACAAAGCGCGTTTGATTGAAAAAATAGCCGAGCTGGTTAAAAACAAAAAGATCGAAGGTATTTCTGAGCTGCGCGACGAGTCTGATAAAGACGGTATGCGTATGGTTGTTGAAATAAAGCGTGGTGAAAATTGCGAAGTTATTTTAAATAATCTGTACAAGCAAACACAGATGCAAAATAGTTTTGGCATCAATATGGTTGCCCTGATTGATGGCGCACCTAAGCTATTTAATCTTAAAGAAATTATCGAAGCCTTTATTCGTCATCGTCGTGAAGTGGTTACGCGTCGTACCATTTTCTTATTACGAAAAGCTCGTGCCCGCGCGCATATCTTAGAAGGTTTGGCGGTTGCATTAGGCAGTATCGATGAGATTATTGAAACGATTCGATCATCGGCTAACCCTGCGGAAGCACGTGAGCGATTATTAGCGCGCGCATGGAAAGCAGACATCGTAGAAGAAATGCTGCAACGAGGTGATTCTGATACGGCACGCCCCGAAAGTCTTGATCCGCGTTTTGGTTTAAAAGACGATGGTTACTGGTTATCGGAAGTGCAAGTTAAAGCAATTCTCGATTTGCAATTGCATCGTTTAACCGGTCTTGAAAAAGATAAAATCCTTACTGAATACAAAGAAATAGTCGTTAAAATTCTAGACTTTCTGGATATTTTAGGTGATCCCAGTCGTTTAATGCGTGTGATTCGTGAAGAGTTGCTGGAAATGCTAGAGATGTACGGCGATGAACGTTTGACCGTTATTAATGCGATTGGCGAAGACCTTAACGATATCGACATGATTCCAGAAGAAGACGTGGTAGTAACGCTTTCTCATGCGGGTTATGCCAAAGCTCAGCCGATAGATACTTATCGCGCACAGCGTCGTGGTGGGCGCGGTAAAGCGGCAACTAAGATGAAGGATGAAGACTTTATCGAGAAGTTGTTTGTTGCCAGTACTCACGATACGGTTTTATGTTTCTCATCTAAAGGAAAAGTCTACTGGCTGATGGTGTATCAATTACCAATGGCGAGTCGAACATCACGTGGTCGCCCCATTGTGAATTTATTGCCATTAGAAGAGGATGAGCGCATTCAGGCGATTCTGCCGATTCGTGAATACGAAGATGATAAGTTTATCTTCATGGCAACCGAAGACGGTACGGTCAAGAAAACAGAATTAAAAGCCTTTTCAAATCAACGATCTTCAGGACTAATCGCACTTAAACTCAACGAAGGTAATCAGTTGGTTGATGTTGCCTTGACCGAGAAAGACGACGAAGTCATGTTGTTTAGCACACAGGGTAAAGCGATACGCTTTAAAGAATCTGATGTACGCTGCATGGGTAGAACAGCTGCCGGTGTGCGTGGCATCAAAATGAAGAAAGACCAAAAAGTGAATGCGTTAATCGTATTGCGCGAAGGTCGCTTATTGATGGCAACCGAAAATGGTTATGGTAAACGTACCGAGGTGGGTGAATTTAAAGCGCAAAACCGTGGTGGCGGTGGTGTTATCGCGATTCAAACATCGGAGCGTAACGGTGCATCTATTGGCGCGGTACAAGTCATTGATGAAGATGAAATCATGCTAATTACTAACGGCGGAATTTTGGTTAGAACGAAAGTGGCTGATGTGTCTGTTGTTGGTCGAAATACGCAAGGCGTGCGTTTGATTAAGCTCGGTAAGGGCGAGAATCTTACGCAGTTAGTGCAGGTTGCTAGTATGGAGGGTGATGATGAGGGTGTGGAAGACGACGGAAATGTTGATGGCCCTGATGCTGAAAACGCTATTTCGGATGATTCTGACGAGTAGTTGCCGCGCCCTTCGACTCCGCTCAGGCAGCTGTATAGGTGGGAGTAATATACTTTTAATAGTACCCGCTTAGAGAGCTAGATAAGGTGTTAATAATTAACAATTAGTTAGTAGCATCAGTCCCCTGAAGGGAGCCGAAGGAAAGGGCGAGGACAGATATACTATGACTTTATCAGATAACACCAAAGTTGATAATTTTCTACGTGATACGCAAGCATTGTCATCAGATTTATTTGAAACAGTCATGGCGATTCGCCAGCTGTTTTTAGATGCTAGCTCCAATCTGGCAGAAGATATTAAATATGGCGGTGTGGTCTTTTTGCAATCGAGTGTTTTGATCGGCGGTATTTTTCTTTATAAAAACCATATTTCAATAGAGTTTAGTAACGGTGCACAGTTTGATGATCCTGAAAAACTTTTGGATGGGAAAGGCAAATTGAGACGGCATTTAAAAATTATAAGCTTGGATGATATTGATATTAAAAAGGTTGGTTTATTTGTGAAGCAAGCTACGACATTATATGGATAAGTTAACAGCACTATTTAATCAGTTTGGCACATTAGATTATTTGATTCTTGGTGTTAATTTATTGCTACTTATTTTTGCGCGACAAATTCTAACACTCATTTTTCCAAACCCAGAAAAAGTACCCAACTTCTCTCGTAAAGTCATGATTTTCAGAGCATTAAACTTGCTCATTATGATCACCCATGGCTATTATCATTTTTTTCAAAAAGAGTCGGATCTAGAAAATAAAGGTTTTTTAGTGCACGTTCTTGCTGTTTTAGCGATCATCTACTTTGCCTATCTGGCGATGCACTTAGTTCATGCTTTTTTAGTACGCCAATACGGAAAAGAACGCGAAATTAATGGTAAAAAACGTTTTATCTCCACCTATCAAACGCGCATGCTCAGTATTTTTAGCAGTGTCTTTATTGGCTTAATTGCACTGGTGAGTATCATTCGTTTACTGGGTTTTGATTCTTTATTAGAAGCGGGTGGCGTGATTGGTTTAATCGGTGTATTTCTGGCACTAACGTCCAGTATTTGGGCGCCTGATATTTTTCATGGTCTAATTATTCTAAATAGCGATATGATCTCGGAAGGGGATGTTATCCAATTTAAGGACGGTGAAACGATTTATGGCTTGGTTTATAAAACTAAGGTCTTCCATACGGTGATTCTTAATGTCGTAAATAATCATCGCGTTATGATCCGTAATTCGAAACTGCGTGATTTTACGGTACATAATTTATCTAAGTTTGCATCCGCCAAAGGCTTGCGAGAAAACCTAAGTTTTAAGATTGGTTACGATGTATCAACCGATCGCGTGAAATACTTATTTGAAGAAGTCTATGAGTTAGCAAAAGATGATTCGAGTATTGCCATAGAAGAGCAGTACGACCTTGAATATGGAATTAAAGATACGGGGGATCATGCGGTTGAATGGTTATTTTTCTATTACACAAAAGATGTTGAAAAATTAATGCTCACACGTCAGCGGTTATTGCAGTTGATGTTGGAAACGTCTATAGAAAAAGGTATTTCTTTATCGACACCAATTACTTATTCCTCTACAAACAGCCCTTTAGAATGACAATGCTAAGATGAAGTTAGTGTTTTTTTATTATGCTTTCGTACATCTAATTCACAATAAATAAACATCGCCAAGTTAATAAATAACGATAGCATTACTATACCAATGGTGGCATAAACAGCCCCGAGAATGCCATATTCTGGTATCAATAAAGCATTGAGTACAATATTAAGAACTCCTTTTGCAAGCGTAATTAAGGAATAGCCAAGAAACCAACCGCGCCCGATCCATTGAATGCTCATAATCGCGGTGATGGTATTGACCACAATGGTAATAAGTAACAATTGAAAGATAATAATGGCTTCTTTAAATTCGTTACCTGCAAGCCAAATCAGCCACCATTTAGCAGTTGACCCCATAATTAATGAAGCAAGGATGATAAAGATGACGGTGAGCGCCAGAAACTTTTTCTGATAAGACCATATTTCTCGAACACCCTTGCGGGTTAATTCTCCTTCTAAAACGGTTGCAGCGGCGTAGGATACGATTAACATCAACTGGCTCATTTGTACGGCTAATTGATAAATTCCAGTTTGATGATTGCCTAAGTAGATATTGACCATCACAATATCAATGCTCAAGGTCATAATGGCGCCAATAGTACCAAGGTGCATTTTTACGCCATGCAGTAATAAATCTTTGTAAACAGCCGTTTGGTAATTAATCTTGGTTGAGCTTTTATTTAATAGGTTTTTAACGCCACCAAAAGCAACTAGAAATTGTTGTAATACCTTAGAGATAAGTACGCCAAACACCCCAAACCCTGATGCAATTACTAAGATAACAACAGAAAAAGCATTTGCAGAACTACTGATAATTTGAAATTTATTATAAACAGAAAGTCGATCTTCTATATTGAGTAGCGATTCTGAATAACGATCCCACAAGCCAAAGGGGAGGGCTATAAACCCAATAAACAATGCCATTGCGGGTATTTTATTAAATAGATTGGGCCAATAAGATAACTGCCCTCCAAAATAAATAATAGCCACAATGACCCAACTGATCACACTAACGTAAAAGGTGTGTTTGACTAATGCGCCCATTATTGAAGCCAGCCAGCCTTCATCTTTATTGTTGGTTGCTTTAAAGATTAAGACAGAACCAAGGCTAAGCGCGGTTACATCAATAAAAATTTGTACCCATGTGCTAACGGTAGCAATAATTCCGCGCCCTTCCGGGCCTAGCCAACGTGCGGTAATAGATAGAGTGATAATTCCAAGAAGTACCGAAAATATTTTCGCGCCACTAGTGAAGATTATTTTGTTAATTAAGTGACGCATTAGTCAATAAAATCAATGTTGTAGTGTTCTGCTAGTTTTTTTAATTCAGCGGTTGTTTTTTCATTAATGGTCAACCCTTCTTGCTGATTTTTTTCGAAGGTTTCCCAGCGTAGTTCGCCAGGGAGAAGCACTTTTTTGTTTTGATTGTTAGTTTCACCCTCACCCTCACCCTCACCCTCACCCTCAGCCCCAGATTCACGCAAAAACCCAATAAAGTGTTCCATGCGTTCAAAGTAACTGTCTAAAGGTATTAGTTTATTAATATCTATAACGATAAAGCAATGGCCGTTATTACTGCTTTCATCCAAGTTTTTATACATGGATTTTACGCCGTGAGAAAACCCCGCTCCAGTGATAATACCACTGAGTATTTCAACCATTAGGGATAAGCCATAACCTTTCGCGCCACCAAAAGGAAGAATCGTACCTTGCGCGACATCGTGTGGATTATTAATACTGTTTCCATTGCTATCAACGGCAATTCCATCAGGCAAGTGTTCATTTTTTTCAATCGCTTTTCGTATGCTAGAACCCGCACTAGCAGAGGTTGCCATATCTAATAAAAGATGATGACCGTTTTGTCGGGGCGCTGAAAATGCAAAGGGGTTTGTACCCAAAACAGAGTTTATACCTTGAAACGCGGCTACTTTAGGAAAGGAGTTACTGGTGGCGATCCCTATCATTCCTGCAGAAGCGGCCTGTTGAATATAATAAGCGCCTGCGCCGAAGAAGTTACTGTCACTCACGCCAACAAAGGCAATACCTGTTTCTTTTGCTACTTGAATTGCTTTTTCCATGCCTTTATATGCGAGGTAATGTCCCATGCCTTGTTTGCCATCAATTAACAAAGCAGCGGTACTATCTTGTTGAACACTAAAGTTACAAGGGGTGTTGATTAAACCTTTTTCAATACGTTGAGTGTGAATAGGTAAACGCCACACGCCTTGGTTATCCCTGCCGATAAAGTCACACCAGACTAATATTTCAGCAACAATGGATGCTTCTTCTTTATCTGCGCCGCTGGCAATCAGTACCTGCTCGGCAAAGTTGCGTAGTTTTTTTTCTGTTGTTGTTAAGGTTGTAGTAAAGGTAGTCATGGATTTTAAGTATGCTGAGTCTGCTGATTGTGTTTTGGTTGTTGATTAGGTTGCTTTGGCTGATTTTGTTGTTTTGGTTGTTTTCTTTTTAGGCGATTGCGAAATGTTTTCGCTAATGACACCAAGGATGGTTTTGGGTCAAGAATATTCCAGTTAGGAAACACCAAAGGGAAATGAGCTAGGCTTTTTAACCATTGAAAAAGGGATATATCTCCTTTTCTGAATGAAATCATAAATGATTGAAGGTCTTCTCTGGCGTACCAATAATGCAGGTTTTTTTTGAACTTGGTTTGAGTAGCTGGTTTTGCGTCGGTATTTCCACCATTAATTAGAAACTGATAAACAAGATAAGAAATATCTAAACCAGAACGTGTAACCAATTCTTGGGCGGCGGTATAGCGTGCGTTGCATTCTATAATCTTTAGTTCACCATCGCGCGGATCTTTTTTAAATTCGATGTTTGCCATGCCAGTAAAGCCAATACTACGAAAAAATTGATCACCTTTTTCTGCTG
>DQUJ01000024.1 GCA_015662325.1 Leucothrix mucor
ATTGGAAACACTAGGCTGCATAATTAAAGCGATAAGAGCACCGAGAATAAGCAATATCAGAAATAACTTTATTAACACAGGAACAATGGATGGTTTACTGCTGTTATTGCTGATTGGTTTAAAGTGATGTTCCAATTCATCAGGCGCTGCGCCCCTTAAACTTTCGTAGGTGCTGATGAGTTTAGTTGGATCTTCATTGGCAAGCTTGGCATAACTGCGTAAATAACCGCGAACATAAGGTGGTTCTGCAAGCGTTTCAAAATCTTCTTTTTCTAGTTTGATTATTTTGGTTTCGGATAAACACAGTGCATCTGCTATTTCGGCGGTGGAGTATCCAATCGAATCACGATAGTGTCGTAATAGGTTGCCCAATTCGCCCGCATGAGCTTCTATAATTTCGAGTTCTTTATTTTTCTTTGCCATTGCGAGAGTGTACTAGTAAGAGTGAATGAGTGCTAGTTAAAGCAAGTTATTCAAAGGTTTAATTAACGCGAGCTACTCAGCTGAGTTGCTTCTTCACTGGTAGGAAATAACCGAATTAAAGCGGATGAACAGGTATTTGCCTTTTTGTGATTCCCCATTTTTTTATTAATAGAGGTACAAAGCTGTAATGCTTCAGGCGTAGACTTGCCTACGTTTTCATATCGAGAAAGGAAAGCGTGTGCTCTTTTAAGGTCTTTCTTATCTTCGTATAGTTTTGCTAATTGCAATAAAGCAGAGCTAAAGTTAGGGCGTTTATCCAATGCTAATCGAAAATACATCTCTGCTTGATTGGGTTGATTTGACTTGTAACTACAGATCCCCGCATTAGTGTAGGCAAATTCTGGGGTGCGGTAGAGTGGGTCTTTAATCGCAATCATGAATTGTTTGACCGCTGCTTGTGAGCGCTTAGCGCCACATAGGAAAGAACCGTAATTATTTCTAAGCTCTGGATCTTTGGGGTCAAGATTAATCGCTTTTTCGAAATGATGCTGTGCTTTGCCGTTTTGTTTTAAGCGTTGTTGTAATAAAGCAAAATAATGATGCGCCTTTGCCGAATTAGGTTTTTGCTCAATTGCTTTTAAGAGTTTAGCGTTGGCTAACTGCAAGCGCCCATTGCGTAAATATTCGATGCCTAAATCGGCGTTGTAATCCGCTGCTTTGGATTTGTTTTCTGCTTTTTTAATTTGGCCGCTGCACGCACTTAACAGTAAGCCAGCAAACATGAGTATAAGTAATCTCTTTGCTGGATTAGTAATATTCAACGATAGTGTGTTTGTAAATGATGAAAATAACATTGAATAGCCCCTTAATTCTTATTCAATAGGAAACCTCTATCTGCAAGGTCTCAATATAGTAGTCCTGATTAATCAGGATTCGATACGTGCGAAATGAATTTCTCTGCGACTTTTATCTTTTATTTTGCCTGCTAATTGCCCGCAAGCAGCATCGATATCGTCCCCTCGTGTTTTTCTGGCGATAACAGTAAGCCCTGCTGCCGTCAGAATATCCCGAAACTTGTAAATTCTATTATTTGAAGAACGTTTATAACGTGTTTCAGGAAACGTGTTAAATGGTATCAAATTCACCTTCGCAGGTACATCTTTTAATAATCGCGCTAATTCGCGTGCATTATCTTCATAATCGTTTATTTTTTCAAGCATGACATACTCGATTGTGATTTTTTCACGCGCCGCTTTGCCTTCCATAAAGCGCATACACGATTCAATTAATACCTTGATCGGGTATTTACGATTAACAGGTACAAGCTGATCGCGAAGTGCATCGTTCGGTGCGTGTAATGAAATAGCCAAACTCACTTCAACACGTTCGCGTAAACGATCAAGCGCAGGTACAACGCCTGATGTGCTTAATGTGACGCGGCGTTTACTTAATCCGTAAGCATTGTCATCCAGCATTAACAACATGGCATCTACTACGTTTTCGAAATTGAGCAATGGCTCACCCATACCCATCATCACGACATTGCTGACGACGCGATCTGTTGAAGGGTCGGGTTGTAATAACTTTTTAGCAAGCCATACTTGACCAATAATTTCGGCTACCGTGAGGTTACGGTTAAAGCCCTGTCGTGCCGTGGAACAAAACGTACAATCCAATGCGCAACCCACTTGAGATGAAACACACAATGTACCGCGCCCATCTTCTGGGATGAACACAGTTTCGATGCAGTTACCATCGTCGAGTTTTAATATCCACTTACGTGTGCCGTCGGATGATTTTTTATCCAGTACTACTTCGGGTGCGCGAATTTCGGCGATTTGTTCTAATTCAGTGCGTAAGTTTTTACTCACGTTTGTCATTAACGAAAAATCATCGGTGCTTTGTTGGTGAATCCATTTGATTAATTGGGTCGCACGAAACGGCTTTTCTCCGCGTTCTTGGAAAAAGGCCTTCAATTTATCAGATGTAAAATCCAGTAAGTTGATTTTTGGCGTGTTAGTGGCCGTTGTGCTTTTTGTGGTCATGTTTAATAAGTATTTATCGTGTGCGAGGACAAATCTCATCTTCGTTAAAAAAGTAATCCATCTCTATTTTGGCATTTTCTACGCTATCAGATCCATGTACCGCATTTTCATCAATGCTTTTTGCAAAATCAGCGCGAATAGTGCCTGCATCCGCTTCTGCTGGATTAGTCGCCCCCATTAATTCGCGATGTTTAAGTACAGCATTCTCGCCTTCTAATAACTGCACCATGACAGGGCCAGAGGTCATAAACGCGACTAAGTCAGCGAAGAAAGGGCGATCTTTATGTATTGCGTAAAAACCTTCTGCATCGGCGTTTGATAAATGTTTCATCTTTGCGGCGATAACAGTTAATCCACCTTTTTCAAAGCGAGAATAAATTTCACCGATAACATTTTTGCCAACTGCGTCGGGTTTAATAATAGAAATAGTGCGTTCAATAGCCATGATTTTATATGCTCCAATAATTTATTTTAAAGATGCATTGTACTGATCTTATTTAACAACGTAAATATATGATTCATTGTCATTCATTGCTAGGATGTCAGTTATTTAAAAGAGCGTTTAGATTCCAATGGCAAAATCCGAATCAATCACCCATTTATTCAAGATTCTTAAACAGTCGCGTTACCCTGTTTCTAAAAAAACCTTGGAAGAACAGTTAGAGTGTTCCACCGCCAGTGTTGAACGCTATCTACAAGAATTGCGTGATACCAATATGCTGAATATTATTTATGATCGCGAATACAAAGGATATAAAATTGAGCATGATCCAGATACGGATCTAGAACTTCCCAGTCATTTGTTCACCACGCAAGAAATCAATGCGTTGTTATTAATCGAACAAATTATTAACGATCTTGAACCGGGTTTTTTAGAAGAGGATACCGAAAGCTTAAAACAACATTTAGCAAAAATCCGCCAAAAGTTTTCGGGCAAACAAACGCTGGAAGGTAATCGCATTCGGATGATTAATATTGGCAAGCGACAGGGGAATATAAAGCACCTGACGCAAGCAACTCAGGCGGTATTGCAAGGCAAACAAATTAGTATTGAATATGATTCTCGTTCGGGTGATTTGACTACAGCAACAGCAACTAATGCAACGACGGCAACCGCTTTGCGTAAATTATCACCGCAACGCCTCACTCATTATCGTGATAATTGGTATTTAGATGCATGGTGTCATCAAAAAGACGCGTTAAGGACCTTTGCGTTGGATAGAATTAGCGCACTGCATCTGCATAAAACGAGCGCAAAGAAGATTAGTCAAAAAATATTAAATCAACACTATACGCCGAGTTTTGGTATTTTTGGTGGGCAAGCAGACAATATCGCGGTTCTTAAATTCACCCCACATCGTTCGCAATGGGTGGCAGAAGAAATCTGGCATCATAAACAAACAGGCACATGGCTGGATGATGGTTCGTATCAACTCGAAATACCCTATGGGAATGATTTAGAGCTGATCGGTGATATTTTAAAATACGGTGATCAGGTGGAAGTAATTGCGCCACGGGTACTGCGCGAGAAGGTGATAAAACGGCTTAGAAACATGCTGGAATTGTATTAGATTATGGTGGTGATTGGTTACTTTTAACTAAATCAACGAATATCTTTAAGTAACGCCTCTAAGGCATTTTTTGCCGCTTTTTCTCTGGATATTTTTGGGTGTCGTTTTAATTCAAAATCAATTAAACGTTCTGCTCTGTGATGATCATTCAAACAGCGTTTTGTTAGTTTTTTCTCGTAGTGATTTGTGTCGGTACGTTTTTTATTATTTCGCTGTTTAAGAAAGAGATAAACGATTAATGCTAACAATATAACTGTAAATATTAGAATATCCATAATTGTATCTCTAGGTTGTGTACTACTATCTACTATAGCTGTTTAGTTGAGATCTTTGCACGAGAGTATGGCGAGATAAAAAATAGCGTAATTTCACCTGTTTTTCTTAACAATGAGGTTAATAGCAGGGTTATTGAGCGAATCTTTAGGGAAAACAGTGGGAATTCAAGCATTTTTAATCCGTCATATTTCTCGCGCAAAGGTCTCTAGTTATATGAATAGAGTGTAGCACTCTAGAGGCTTATCCTGTACCCTCCCGCTTTTGTTTTATTTTGAGATTTATCATAATGAGCTTTGACTCTTTAGGTCTATCAGACGTTATTCTTGAGGCTGTTGCAAAACAGGGCTACAAAAAGCCTTCGCCGATTCAAGAACAAGCAATACCTGCAGTATTAGCAGGTAGAGATGTAATGGCGGCGGCGCAAACGGGTACGGGTAAAACGGCTGGATTTACATTACCGTTATTAGAACTACTATCGCGTGGCCCACAAGCGAAGCCTAATCAGGCGCGCGCGTTGATCTTAACGCCCACGCGAGAGCTTGCGGCGCAGGTTGAACGCAGTGTTTTTATTTATGGTAAGAATGTATCGCTACGTTCGACTGTTGTATTTGGTGGCGTAAAAATTAATCCGCAAATAATGCGTTTGAAGAAAGGCACGGATATTTTAGTTGCGACCCCTGGGCGTTTGTTGGATTTATATAATCAAAAAGCAGTGCGTTTTGATAATTTAGAAGTGCTGATTTTAGATGAAGCGGATCGCATGCTGGATATGGGCTTTATTCACGATATTCGTAAAATCATGTCGTATCTGCCGAAACGACGTCAAAACTTGATGTTTTCTGCAACGTTCTCGAGTGATATTCGAAAATTAGCCAAATCCATCGTGAATGATCCTGTTGAGATTTCTGTCAGCCCACGTAACACCACAGTAGAAACCGTATCGCAATTAATTTATCCGGTGGATAAAAAAGAAAAATCGGCACTGTTGGCGCATTTAATTAGAGAAAACAGATGGATGCAGGTACTGGTTTTTAGCCGAACCAAACACGGTGCAGATCGTTTAGCGAAACAACTCAATACCCGAGATATTCCTGCTATGGCGATTCATGGCAATAAAAGCCAAAATCAACGTACGCGAGCATTGGCCGATTTTAAAAATGGCAAAGTACAGGTGTTAGTGGCCACCGATATTGCCGCACGCGGTATTGATATCAATCAGCTGCCCCATGTCGTGAATGTTGATCTGCCAAATGTTCCTGAGGATTATGTGCATAGAATAGGGCGTACTGGTCGTGCAGGTAGTGTGGGTCAGGCGGTATCATTAGTGAGTGCCGATGAAGTCAAACTCCTTTCGGATATTGAACATCTGATCAAAACAGTGATTAAACGTGAGCTGGTGGACGGTTTTGAACCTGATCACGATGTGCCGATTACAAGCCTTGATAAACGTTTTCCTAAACCTAAGGGTGGGGGGAACAATAATGGTGGCAATAATAACAGGGGGAAAAACAACAAAGGTTCTCGCTCGAAAAAGAACGCTAACAATAAGAATGCGCGTGGTAATAATCGTGGCAAGAACAATAATGCAAGTAAAGGTCGTAGAAACTCAGGTCGCTCGGATAACACAGGTAATAAAGAGGGTGGGGGGAGTAGATCACCTAAAAGGAAGTAGTTTTTAGTTTAATTCTAAAGAAGTTTTCACCACGAAGTTCACGAAGAAAACAGGGTGCTCTTTCTGTCTTCGTGTCCTTCGCGGTCAAAAATTAGTTTTCATCAGTCACAGTTTTTAGTGTTTATCTGTGAAATTTGCGGATAAATACTTTTAGTCCGTTTTAACAATTTATGTGCTTTCAGCGCCTAGTGGTTGAGTAACCCAGAATCTCGTAAAAACGTAATGAGCCTTTCAGCATGCAGTTCAATTTTATCAACTGATTCATGCCCTGCATCATCAATTTCAAATAGCGTAATATGTGGATCAGGGCAGTGCTTGATAATGGCGCGGGCATCTTCAATCGGTACGACTGTGTCCTCTTTTCCGTGAACTAATAAAATAGGCACTTCCACATCACAAACCACGTGGAGCGATGCAATATCGGCAAAGGAATGACCGATAATCCATTGTATATAGCGCAAGATAAATGCGATGAAAAACTGCGGTAGGCGTAAAAAACGTAAATGCAGGTTTTCTAAAAAACGCTGCATTAACCATTCGGGATGCGCAAAGGCAGAAATGCTGATAACCGCATCAATATTCTTGTTTTTTGATGCCGCTAATAAAACCGCACTGCCCCCTACCGAATGACCTAATACTGCTATTTTTTGACATTTATTTGGATGGTATTTCTGCAACCATTCAATTGATTTATTTAAGTCCTCGGCAAAACGGGGCATGGATGAAAATGAATCAGGATCGCTCTTGCCGTGGTTTCTAGAATCAATCAGTAGAATGTTAATGCCCGCCTTATGAAAAGGTGCCGCAACCGGCAACATGAGTTCTGCATTGCCACCCCAGCCGTGCAATATCACTAATGTTTCAGTCGAGTTTTCTACGGGAATTAACCAGCCAAATAGCTGCTTAGGTTTCTTTTTTGGTTTGGAAACAGTGGTTATCGATACTTTTTGAAACGCAACGCCGATAGATTCGGGTGTTTGGGTTTCTATTATTCTGGGGGCTTTAAAGCCGAAATGTAAAATAGTAACGAAGAGGGCGCAGATGGTAATCAGAACGAGTAAGAAAGTGATCAAAGAATTATGCCGTGATTAATGTCGTAATAGATGTTGTGATTTAATAAAGGTCTCAATAAAAAACTCAGGCTATTATGCCTGAGTTTTATTTGGTTTTTTTCAACAAAAATTGAGTTTAATTTAAAGCGGCTTTCTTTGCACTTTGTTCTTGTATCTTAATCAAGGTATTCCATTGCTGGCTGGATAAAATAGACCGTATATTATCGCGGCAGGCAGTTTTTGAAGAAGCTAGCTTCATACGAAGATCAGACATTTCATTAAACTTTGTCATTAATATCTCTTTGCTGTCACCTTTCATAGATGAAAGTGAAATACCTTTTTCAAGTTCAACGATCTTATTGACTGTATCGGCTGCCTTTTTATTGTTTGCTGCGACCCATGCTTTTAATTTATCACTTTGTTCTGTGCTTAGTTTTAAGCTGTCGGCGTTCTTCTTTAAGGTGCGCATATAATTAGGCATTGGACTTGCGTGTTTTACTACAGGCATAAAGGCCGCTTTTTTAGCTGCTTTACTCATTTTTGTAGTTGTAGTGCTTACAGTCGTCGTTGCAGAGTCGCTAGAAACAATTGTCTCGTCTTGCTTACTGTTAGGCATGTACATTTTTTCTTGATTGAGCTTGTAGCTCCAAGGCAGGTTTGCATTTTTCCAGCCATTTTTGATGCGCCAGTTTTTCTTTTCGCCTTTTTTGACGGTGCCGCCTTCAAAACCATCGGTTACCACATAAATGTTTTTATAGCCTTTGCCTTCTAATAGTTTTGTTGCAGGTGCGCCGCGTGTTCCACCGGAACGGCACATAATAGCAATGGGTGCATCTTTATTTAGCCCGCGTTCTTTTAATGCAGATTCTATATCTTTCTCAAAATTCTTATTTACCACCATATTGAACACAGGCTTCTTTTTATGCCAGGTAGTACGATCAGCCGTTTTAAATGGGATATTGATGTCGACTAGATCGGTAAAGCCTGTAAACATAATTTCTATGGGATCACGCACATCAATGAAAAGCATTTTGTCGCCTAGCTCTTTTTTCATTGTAGCTACTTCTTTAGAGTCTACATACAAGCCCCAAGTGGTTTGTTTTTTTGGGTCTTTTGGGGTTTCTGCGGCTTGCAGTGTTGCAATGCTCAGGCTAGTTGCAAGTAGTAAAGGGGTGATGACTGCGTATTTCATGAATGTTTGTTCCTATAGTTTGAGACCTTTTGCATGAGAGATATGACGGATTAAAAATGCTTAAATTCTCCCTGATTTTCATAAAAAACCG
>DQUJ01000082.1 GCA_015662325.1 Leucothrix mucor
CCCTTATCCGAATCGGCATCACGTGTTTCTACTTTTCCTTCTTCTGTCATCCATTCGGTAATTAAACCAATCACAGGGTTAGGCGTATCAATATCAAACTCGGTACTATTAGCTTTTTCTAACCCCGCCACATGACGCGAAAATTCAATCACAGCCAATTGCATTCCCAAACAAATACCTAAATAAGGCACGTTATTCTCTCGTGCATATTTAATTGCTAAAACCTTACCTTCAACCCCTCGCAAACCAAAACCACCGGGCACTAAAATGGCATCAAAACCGTGTAGAAGTTTTATGCCTTTTATCTCTATTTTCTCAGAATCAATATAGGTGATTTTCACTTTGGCATGGGTTTGTATACCCGCATGGCTCAATGCTTCATTCAAGGATTTATACGACTCTGTAAGATCGGTATATTTACCCACCATCGCAATGGAGACTTCATATTTTGGGAACTCCATTTCTTTAATAACTTTTTCCCAATCAGAAAGATCAACTTTAGGTAAGTTTTCTAATTTGAGTTTTTCAGCAACAATATCATCCAAGTTTTGAGAATGTAACCACAATGGAATCTTATAAATATTGTCCAAATCAATTGCTTGGATAACGGCTCTTTCGGATACATTGGTAAACAGTGATATTTTCTTACGTTCTTTTTCAGGTATTGGGTGCTCTGTACGACATAACAACACATCAGGTTGAATACCAATCGAACGTAATTCTTTAACCGAATGCTGGGTTGGCTTGGTTTTTAATTCACCCGCCGCCGCTAAATAAGGCACTAAGGTCAAATGCATAAACAAGGCATTGCTATCCTCTTCCACACCCATTTGACGTAAGGCCTCCATAAACGGTAATGATTCAATATCACCCACCGTACCGCCCACTTCGACCATGGCAATGTCGTAGCCTTCTGCGGCGGCGCGCACACCGCGTTTAATCTCATCGGTAATATGAGGAATAACCTGAACGGTTGCGCCCAAATATTCACCACGACGTTCTTTGCCGATAACATTTTGATAAATGCGTCCGGTGGTAAAGTTATTTAGCTGGTTAGCGGTGAAATTTACGAATCGTTCGTAATGCCCTAAATCCAAATCAGTTTCTGCGCCATCTTCGGTTACAAAAACCTCGCCGTGTTGAAACGGGCTCATGGTGCCAGGATCGACATTAATGTAGGGGTCTAATTTTATCATGGTGACACTTAAACCACGCGCTTCTAAAATAGTGCCGAGAGAAGCCGCTGAAATGCCTTTTCCAAGGGATGAAACCACACCACCGGTGATGAAAATATATCGTGTCATTAGGCTCTCTAAATGCTCCGCTATCAAAAAATTGCGATTAGAATAAATCAATTGTAACGGGGGTCAATCCTACCACAGCAAATAAAACGGCAACAGGAAATTTGTGATAACTCTGGGATTATTTCTTTGTAATAAAAGCACCTGTCTACTACTATGCCTAACCAAAACACAAAGGACACACAATGAATACCACAGCCAAATCACTCGCTGATGATCGCAGCGGTGTAGTCACCCCATCTTTAGGCGCGTTAACCAAACTGTGGGCAAAGATTGGCGTCTTATCCTTTGGTGGGCCCGCCGCACAAATTGCCTTAATGCATAGTCTTATCGTAGAAAGAATGCGTTGGATGACAGAAAAAGAATATCTTAACGCACTCAGTTTTTGTATGTTACTACCAGGCCCAGAAGCGATGCAACTTGCCGCGTATGCGGGCTGGCGCAGCAATGGCGTCATTGGCGGTATTATTGCGGGTGCTTTGTTTGTAATTCCTGGTGCAATTGTCATTATGGGGCTTGCGTGGATTTACGCCGTGTATGGTAATGTGCCATTGATTCAAGCCTTATTCTTAGGTGTAAAAGCGGCAGTACTGGTGATTGTAGTAGAAGCATTACTTAAAATTTCCAAAAAAGCACTTAAAAGTACAGCACTGAAAGTCGTCGCGGTTTTATCTTTTATCGGCATCTTTTTCTTAAACATTCCTTACCCTCTGATTGTTTTCGCGGCAGCTGCATTTGGATTTTTCTTAGCAAGAGGTGAAATACCCGATGCACAAGCAGTTGTTTCAAAGCCTAAAGGCTTTGGTGCATTAATTAAAACCGTATTGATTTGGCTAGTCGTTTGGCTATTGCCTTTGTTTGCTGTGGCTTATTTTAGTGATCAACAAATACTTACCGAAATTGGTAAGTTCTTTTCTAAGCTAGCGGTTGTAACATTCGGCGGTGCTTATGCCGTACTTGCCTACATGGGGCAAGATGTGGTCAACCATTGGGGTTGGTTAAGCGCCGAAGAAATGATGGATGGTTTTGGATTAGCAGAAACCACCCCTGGTCCACTTATTTTAGTAACCGAGTTTGTGGGTTTTCTAGCAGGCTATAAAGAAGCAGGTCTTTGGGTGGGAGTCGCCGCCGCACTGGTCACCTTATGGACAACCTTTATTCCCTGTTTCTTATGGATTTTTGCTGGCGCACCTTATATCGAATGGATTGGCTC
>DQUJ01000132.1 GCA_015662325.1 Leucothrix mucor
CTACAATGAATTCAGAAAATTATGCTGAAGTACATTCTTTGCATGGCTAGTTACTAATTAGCTCTAAAAGTCTTGGCACAGCTAGCTATCAACAGCATCCCGAATTTTTTTATGGGAATCTGTTTAGAGTTCCTGCCCAATACAGAAAACATTCAGGAATGACGAGTTTTTTTATCACTTTTCAGGTATTCTTTGCCCTCTTCTGGTGCAAAGGAATTTACCTATGAAAATGATTACTGCAATTATCAAACCCTTTAAACTCGATGATGTTCGTGAAGCATTATCTGAGATGGGCATACACGGACTAACCGTTACTGAAGTAAAAGGTTTTGGTCGCCAAAAAGGACATACCGAGCTTTACCGTGGCGCTGAGTATGTAGTTGATTTTCTTCCTAAAGTTAAAATTGAAACCGCTGTTGCCAGTGATATTTTAGACCAAGCAATCGAAGAAATTATCAAAGCTGCCAACACAGGAAAGATTGGCGATGGAAAAATTTTCGTGACCAATATTGAACAAACCATTCGTATTCGTACGGGTGAAACAGGTCAGGAGGCGCTTTAAATATGCATCTTTCTAAAACCTCTAAAATATCTCTCCTCGCACTATTTTTCCTCCCTTTTCTTGCCCATGCTGATGAGTTAAACGGTGCAAATACTGCATGGATTTTAAGCTCCACTGCTCTGGTCTTATTTATGACATTACCAGGGCTAGCCTTGTTTTATGGCGGTTTGGTAAGAAGCAAAAACATCCTATCCATCCTTATGCAATGTTTTGCCATTGCAGGTATCGTCAGCGTTTTATGGGTCGCTGTTGGTTACAGCATCGCCTTTGATGAAGGTAATCCTTATTTTGGAGGTCTAGGAAAAGCCTTCTTTAATGGCATAACCGAAGATACTCTAAAAAATGGGATTCCCGAATCACTCTTTGCTATGTTCCAAATGACCTTTGCAATTATCACCCCTGCGCTAATCATTGGTGGTTTTGCTGAGCGTACTAAATTCTCCGCCGTTGTTTTATTCTCAGCGCTTTGGTTGATTCTTGTTTATGCACCGGTCACACATTGGGTTTGGGGTGACGGTTGGTTGCAAAAGATGGGCTTACTTGATTTTGCAGGGGGAACCGTTGTGCATATTACCGCCGGTGTAGCTGCTTTGGTTGCTGCAATCGTTATCGGTCCACGCAGGCAATTTGGTAAAGCAGCAACAACACCGCACAACTTAACCATGACAGTCACAGGCGCAGGAATGCTCTGGGTCGGTTGGTTTGGCTTTAACGGCGGCAGTGCATTGGCCGCAAATGGTGACGCAGCTATGGCAATGTTAGTTACGCATATCTCAGCCGCCACTGGTGCAATCACTTGGATGTTTTATGAGTGGATTAAGTTCGGCAAGCCAACAGCACTTGGTACAGTTACAGGTATGGTGGCAGGCTTAGGAACAATCACTCCTGCTTCTGGTTTCGTTGGCCCTGCAGGCGCTTTAGTCATTGGTTTTGTTGCGAGTATTATTTGTTTCAATGCGGTAATTATCATAAAACAAAAATGGAAGATTGACGACTCACTCGATGTTTTTCCTGTGCATGGTGTAGGCGGAATTATCGGCACATTGATGGCGGCTGTTTTTGCATCAACCGAGCTTGGTATTTTTAGTGGCCAAGGTTTTGCAGATGACATTACATCTATCGGCCAACAATTAGGCGTACAGGCTATTGGTGTAATTGCTACCTTTACTTATACCGCGATTGTGACACTGATATTGTTAAAAATTGTGGAGATGATTACTGGATTGCGTGTTACACCAGACGAAGAAACACAAGGTCTAGATATTATTGACCACGAAGAGCGGGGCTACGATTTATAGTTGTTAATTGCTTCAAAACCAAACACACCCCCCTACTTTTACATGATGTTTAGTATTCTCAAACATCATGTAAAAGTAGGGGGGTGTGCTTTCATATTACCTAAAATACATAACAATAACCCATAAGAACTTTAAGACTATTTTGTATGTTAGCAAATCCTAATATACTATCGTATCCTTAACCATAGGATGCTAATCTCATGACACAAGAAATCACCATTATTGGTGCAGGTTTTGCCGCACTCACCGCTATTAAAGAAATCCGTAAAAATAACAAAAGCATTGGCATTACCTTAATCGCGCCTAAGGCAGAATTTATCTACTTACCCAGTTTGATTTGGATTCCATCGGGTCAACGAAAAGGCGATGATTTACGCATTAATCTTGCCAAATTCTTCACAAAAAATAATGTTAACTTTTTTGCAGGAACGGTGACGGCGATTCAAGATGGTGGGCGCACTGTTGTAACAGATAATGGTGATGTGAAAAACGATGCCTTGTTGATTGCCAGCGGTGGTCGCTTTATTAAAAAATTACCAGGTATTGAAAACGCTATCACCATTTGTGAAGGCATTGATGCCGCAGAAAAGATGCGCAATAAAATAAAAAGCATGGATGGTGGCACGATTTCACTCGGCTTTGGTGGCAACCCAAAAGAACCTTCAGCCATGCGCGGCGGCCCCATGTTTGAATTGTTATTTGGACTCGATACACAACTTCGCCAAGAAAGGCGACGTGATAAATTTAAAATCGTTTTCTTTAGCCCAGCCAAAAAACCGGGTGCGCGTTTAGGTGAGAGTGCCGTAAAAGGTATTCTTAATGAAATGAAGAAGCGTAATATCGAAACGCATCTTGGTCATAAAATGAAAGGCTTTACCGCGAATAAAATCACCACAGAAGGCGGCGAAATCGATACCGATCTCATCATCTTTATGCCCGGCATGACAGGCCCAAGCTTTGCACCAAATACAGAAATGCCACTTAGCCCTGGTGGACTGATTCAATCCAATATGCTGTGTGAAGTTGAA
>DQUJ01000271.1 GCA_015662325.1 Leucothrix mucor
CGCACAGGCATCTACACACGGCGCAGGTCAATTTGCACCAACAGCAGCGGCTGGGCCATTGCTTGCAGGTGAGCTTGAAGCATTAGGTAAAGCACTTGATAATCCTGCACGTCCAATGGTTGCATTGGTGGGTGGCGCAAAGGTTTCTACTAAGTTGACTGTTCTTGAGTCACTATCAAAAGTAGTTGATCAACTTATCGTAGGCGGCGGAATTGCCAACACATTCATTGCGGCAGAAGGCCACAATGTAGGCAAGTCACTTTACGAAGAAGATCTTGTAGAAACAGCAAGAAAGCTTAAAGCAACGGCACAAAAGAACGGTGGCGATATTCCTGTTCCTACTGATGTTATATGTGGCAAAGAGTTTTCAGAATCAGCAGAAGCAACAACAATGAATGTTGAAGATGTTTCTGATGACGACATGATTTTTGATATTGGCCCTAAGTCAATTGCAGAGCTTTGTGAAGTCATTAAAAACGCAGGCACAATCGTTTGGAACGGCCCAGTTGGCGTATTTGAATTTGATCAGTTTGGTAGCGGTACAAAAGAAATATCAATGGCGATCGCAGAATCAAAAGCGTTTTCTGTTGCAGGCGGCGGCGATACACTTGCAGCGGTTGATAAATACGACATCGCTGATAAAGTTTCATACATCTCTACAGGTGGTGGTTCATTCCTTGAGTTTTTAGAAGGTAAAGAGCTTCCTGTTGTTGCCATGTTAGAAGCACGAGCGAAGGGTTAATAGTCTTGTAATAAAGCAACAGTATACTGCGGCTTTATTGTAGAAATAATAGGTAAGTTACACTCTATGAGAAGAACCAAAATAGTAGCAACCATGGGGCCGGCGACTGATACGCCAGAATCTGTTGAGAAAATGATTAGCGCGGGCGTTGATGTTGTTCGTATGAATTTCTCTCACGGTGAAGTGGCAGATCATAAGCGCCGCGTAAAAATGGTGCGTGATGTTGCCGAAAAACTCGGATGGTCTGTGGGCATTCTAGGTGACCTACAGGGGCCTAAAATTCGCATCCAACGCTTTGTTGATGGTAAAGTTATTATCAATACAGGTGACAGCTTCATTTTAGACGGCAACCTTGATAGAGAAGCGGGAACACAAGAAAGAGTCGGCATTGCCTATAAAAATTTACCTAATGATGTTTATGATGGTGATGAATTATTACTGGATGATGGACGTATCGTTTTACAAGTAACCTCCGTTGATGGCGATGAAATTCATACAGAGGTTATCGTTGGGGGGGCTTTATCAGATAATAAAGGCATCAACAAACGGGGTGGTGGTATATCCGCAGAAGCGCTGACCGAAAAAGATAAAGAAGATATTAAAACAGCAGCCGAAATTGGCGTTGATTTTTTAGCCGTTTCTTTTCCGAGGTGTGCAGCTGATCTTGAATACGCACGCACATTGTTAAAAGAGGCAGGTGGCGATGCTGCCATTGTCTCAAAAGTTGAGCGAGCAGAAGCAGTTGAACAACCCGCGCTGGATGACATCATTAGAGCGTCTGACGTAGTTATGGTCGCGCGTGGTGATTTGGGTGTAGAAATCGGCGATGCAAATTTACCTTTGATGCAAAAGAAGATAATAAAGCGTTCTCGACAATTAAATCGTCCTGTTATTACTGCAACACAGATGATGGAAACCATGATCGAAAATACCATTCCAACACGTGCGGAAGTCTTTGATGTTGCTAACGCGGTTATGGATGGTACAGATGCAGTGATGCTTTCGGGCGAGACAGCAGTAGGAAAACATCCAGATAAAGTTGTTGCGGCAATGGTGGGTATTTGTGAAGAAGCAGAGAAATCTTATGCGGCTAAACAATCGAAACATCGCTTAGGTAAAACATTTGAACGCATTGATGAAGGCATCGCAATGTCGGCAATGTACGCGGCAAATCATATGGGTGTTAAAGGTATTGGTGCGTTAACTGAATCTGGCTCAACTGCTTTATGGATGTCACGCATTAGTTCGGCAATTCCCATCTATGCGATGACGACGCATAAATCAACTTGCCGTCGCGTGTGTATGTATCGTGGTGTTTATCCTGTATGGATTCATGAAAAACTCACCGATCCAAAACAAGCTAATATCACAGTGGTAGAACATCTTATTGAACAAGAAGTTGTTGAAGATGGCGATCTTGTTATTATCACAAAAGGTGATTTAGTCGGCGCAGGTACTGATGGTGGAACGAATCAAATGAAAGTGATTCGTGTAGGTCAGCATCATAACGGTTAACACTTTAAGGTTGTTTGATGTGCCGTTTAGTACGTCGGAAACCTGCAATTTGCTGAGGTTTTAGCTTTTCCTGTAAGGTACTCAGCACTTATTTTTTAGAATACGTTAATTTAGAACAGATTAATTTAAAAGCACATTGAATTTAAAAACACATTAATTTAAATAGGAGGACCACATGGCCCTAATTTCATTGAGACAACTACTCGATCACGCAGCAGAAAACAGCTACGGATTGCCAGCATTTAACGTAAACAACATGGAGCAAGTACACGCTATCATGGAAGCTGCAGATGCAGTGGATTCTCCAGTCATCATGCAGGGTTCTGCTGGCGCACGCGGTTACGCAGGCGAGCCTTTCCTGCGTCACCTAATCATTGCGGCAACTGAAATGTACCCACACATTCCTGTTGTAATGCATCAAGATCACGGTTCTGAGCCAGCAGTATGTTTGCGTTCAATCCAATCTGGTTTCACATCAGTTATGATGGATGGTTCATTAGAAGCCGATTGTAAAACACCCGCATCTTTCGAGTACAACGTTGCTGTTACAGCAGAAGTTGTAAAAATGGCTCACGCTGGCGGTGTTTCAGTTGAAGGCGAGCTTGGTTGTTTAGGTTCATTAGAAACGGGCGAGATGGGCGAAGAAGACGGACACGGCGCAGAAGGTAAACTAGACCTTGATATGCTATTAACGTCTGTTGAAGAAGCGGCTGACTTTGTTAAAGCAACTAATGTAGATGCACTAGCAATTGCAATCGGTACTTCACACGGTGCTTACAAATTCACACAAGAGCCTACAGGCGAGATTTTACGAATCGACCGCATTGCAGAGATTCACGCACGTCTTCCAAATACTCACCTTGTAATGCACGGTTCATCATCAGTTCCACAAGAGTGGCTAGAAATTATCAATAACTACGGTGGTGATATGGGACAGACTTACGGTGTACCAGTTGCAGAAATCGTTCAAGGTCTTAAATCAGGTGTTACAAAAGTTAATATTGATACTGATTTACGTATGGCATCTACAGGTTCTGTGCGTAAACACTTACAAGATAATCCATCTAACTTTGACCCACGTAAGTTCCTTAAAGAAGCAACAAATGCAATGAAAGATATTTGTCAGGCACGTTACGAAGCATTTAATTCTGCTGGTATGGCAAGTAAGATCAACAAGATCTACTCGCTTGATGAGATGTCACAGAAGTATGCTGCAGGTGAGTTGGATCAGAAAATTTCTTAATGATGTTCTAACAACTACTTGTTAATAAAAAGGGATGCATTTGCATCCCTTTTTTTATGTTTGAATTAAATTCAATCCTTCTAAAACCTCCCCTTAAGTGGTGGAGATAAGACATTAATAAGAAATGAAGAATTACTTAAGGAACCTCTGATCAAGTCGATTAAAATTTAGCGACAGTTTTAGCAAGCTAAAAATAATTAGACTTGACCAGAGCTTCCTTAAGTTACGCTTTTATGAGCAATTATATTTAACAACATTGAATATAAAACCAACCAGTGAGATGCATACCAAGTATAAGCACCTAA
>DQUJ01000065.1 GCA_015662325.1 Leucothrix mucor
AATGGCGCGGCATGTTCACCTGTTTCTAGACCATGGCCTGCTGCTTCTACGCCAAAAATATCAACGCTTAAATCAGGCAAAAATTCGTGGAATAAACCAATCGCATTAGAACCGCCACCCACACAGGCGACTAAAGCATCGGGTAAACGTCCCGTTAATTCTTGGCATTGTTGTTTCGCTTCGCGCCCAATAATCGTTTGGAAGTCGCGTACCATCGCAGGGTAGGGGTGCGGCCCCGCAACGGTGCCGATACAATAAAAGGTATCATCGACGTTGGTAACCCAATCGCGCATCGCCTCGTTTAAAGCGTCTTTTAAAGTTTTTGATCCCGATGTAACAGGGCGAACTTCTGCGCCTAACAATCTCATGCGATAGACATTGGGTGCTTGACGTTCAACATCGACCGAACCCATATACACCACACATTCAAGCCCTAATCGTGCGGCAATCGTAGCGGTTGCAACGCCGTGTTGTCCTGCGCCTGTTTCGGCGATAATGCGTTTTTTGCCCATGTGTTTGGCAAGTAAAGCTTGCCCGATGGTGTTGTTGATTTTGTGTGCGCCTGTGTGATTCAAATCTTCACGCTTTAAATAAATCTGCGCGCCACCCATTTCGCGTGACCAGCGTTCTGCATGGTACAACGGGCTAGGGCGACCGACGTAATGACGCAGATCATTGTCGTAATCTTGCTGAAATTGCGCATCGTTCTTTAATTTTTCGTAAGCATCACCGAGTTCTTCGATGGCATCCATCAAGGTTTCGGGTGCAAAACGTCCGCCGTAAATGCCGAAATGTCCCTTCTCATCGGGGAACGCATTCCAGTCGATTGTTGATAGATCTAGCTTGGCTAAATTTTCATCTTTATTCATGGTTTCTATTTTCTATTATTTCTTGAACATTCAATACGGTGAATTTCGTTCATTAATTGAGTCACTTTTTGTTTGTCTTTAATACCCGCTTGGCTTTCGACACCACTACTTAAATCAACCCCGTAAACAGACACTTGGCTGATCGCGTCGGCAATATTATCAGGGTTTAAACCGCCCGCTAAAATAATCGGCTTATCATACGATTGCGGTACATCGCTCCAATCAAATGTTTGCCCTGTTCCGCCTGCTTTACCTGTTGCATGGCTATCAACTAAAAAGCCTTTCGCATCGTTAAATTGATCAGCATATGCTTTAAATTCATCATCACTGTTAATACTTTTCATGCCAACTACCTTTATATAGGGGCGATTGAACGAAGCGCAGTAGTCGGGTGATTCTGATCCGTGGAATTGTAACAAGTCCAACGATACGCTTGCTAGAACAGAATCAACAAATTGTTTTGATGCATCTAAAAATAAACCCACTATCGTTACAAAGGGCGGGGTATTTGCACGGATGCTTTTTGCTGTTTCAATGCTAACGTTGCGCGGACTTTTTTCATAAAAAACCAGTCCGAGTGCATCCACGCCCGAATCGCACACTGTTTGTGCATCTTCGATGGAGGTAATGCCGCAAATTTTTACGCGTGTTTTCATAAAGGTAAGGCTAACATTAAACAGAAACAGTACAAGCTGTTTTTATGTGCTTTTATGTTCGATAGCATCATGTTGGGCTTTGTTCCTCAGCGCCAACCTACCTCAGAGCTTCTTAAGGAATCTCTGATCAAGTCCCATAAAATTATGTAAGCCTCTAAGGCATCATATTCTAGGCGCGCTTCGCA
>DQUJ01000152.1 GCA_015662325.1 Leucothrix mucor
AAGAAGAAGATGATAGTTTGATACGGGTTTTCTTTTGAAACGCCAATCAACTGGGTGTAATCAAAAATATAACTGCCATCGGGCTGGATAGCCAATAACACAAATGCGAAAACGAGGGGCAGACCGCCACCCATCATAAACAGCACGTATTTCATGCCTGCATAACGACGGTTTGCGCCTACACCCCAAAGACTAATTAAGAAGTACAACGGAATCAGCGTTGTTTCCCAGAAGAACATGAAAAGAATCGTATCAAGCGATGAAAAAATACCAAGAATGGCAAATTCTAATATCAACAACAGCGCAAAATAAACCCGCCGTATGGTTTGAATACTATTCCAAGATGCTAGTGTAACCGCTGTAAATAACAAGGCAGTTGCAGGTAAAAACAAGATAGAAATCCCATCAACACCCAAGAAATAATGAATATTAAGCGTCGTAATCCAATCGTGTTTTTCTACGTATTGAAAACCAGAAGCACTGCTATCAAAACCTAGCGCTAGAAATATTGTTAATGCAAGCACAACAAGGTTGCTAAACAACGCGCTCCAACGGGTTTTATCCGCTGGCATTAATAAGGTGATTCCTGCACCTAAAGGTAGTAATAATAATAAAAGCGTTAGCCATGAGAAGCCTGACATATTTAAATCAATCATTAGTGACCTCCTCTATTGCCGTACAAGGTGCTTAAACCATCCAACGATTTCTCGAATAAATCCAGCCATAAATCAGAGAAGAATCCCATACCTAAAATTACCACTATCACGGTGACCGACATCACCCATTCGGTTAATCGTGCAGGTGACTTATCCCAACGCGATGTATCGCTACTCGGTTCCATTAAAAACGCTTTTTGAAAGGCATAGAGCAAGAATCCGGCGGCAGTTACGTTACCCAGTGCCGCCGCTATCGTAATTAATGCGCCAAACTCGGCAATGGATGCTTCTAATACAAAATGCACCGCATCAAAACCTGGGGTGCCTGGCATACCCACAATCGCCAAGCCTGCAATTAAAAAGGCAATGCCGACTTGCGGTAAGTATTCAAATAGGCCACCGAGGCGATCTAATTTAGCGGTATTGGTACGATGCCAAACCAAGCCAATCATAAACATCAGCCCCGAAATGGCTAAGCCAAAGTTTATCGCCAGCATAATGCCACCTTCGAAACCTGCTCGGCTCAAGGTAAATAAACCGATTGTTAAAACGCCCGTGTGACTAATCACACCGTATGCCATTAAACGGCGCATATTGGTTTGCCGCATAGCTAACACGGCCGCATAAAAAATACCGACCATGGCAAACACGACGATGATTTTATGCCAGTTATTTACTGCCTCGGGAAGTACCGGAAGTACAAAACGCAACAGGCCGTAAACACCTACTTTTAAGCCTAGTAATAAAACGGGTGCGATAGTCACGTTACCGTATTGCATGGTGGTAGGAAGCCAACCGTGCAAGGGAAAAACAGGGATGCGAATCCCCAAACCATAAAATAATGCAAAGAATATAAACGTGCCAATGGCGGGTGCAACGGGGGTTTTTGCTAGTTCGTATAAATCAAAAGACCATGCCCCTGTACCACCATGGTTGAGGTTGTAATCCGAATAGTTCCAGCCCAACATAAACGTGCCGACCACCATTAACAACACGCCAATCACCATAAATTGAGCATAGCGAATGATCATTGGTTCGGCATCTATAAAGGTTGCCCAACGGTAGAGCAGATAGCCTGTGGAGATAATCTCTAAAATTGACATGATGGTGAACCACAATAAATCCACCGTTACAAACTGGCTCATCAACAAGGCTTGAATCAGCGCCATTACGCTAAGAATATTGGTTTTATAGAACTGTCTAAAAATTATAAATAAAACCGCAAGTAAACCCAGCAACGCTGTGAGCAATACAAATAAAATACTAATGCCATCGACCGCCGCATGGTACGGAAGACCGAGTAAACTTGCTTTATTAGCGAACTGCATCGCGCTTTCTTGAATATCAAATTGCTGGTACAACATGATCGCTAAAATCATCTCTAGCACGGTAACAAACAAAGCGATCATTGCCCCAGGAATGCCTTTAATTTTCCACAAGAACGCTGCCGCTATTAACGGTAGCAGTTGTAACACTTCCAAAATGGGTAAGCCCATTGGAAATGCAGCATGTATTTCAGTAAAGTGCATTTATAATACCACCACAAAAGTCGCCATTATTAATACCAGTAAATAACGCGGTTGCATCAACAAATCATCAATCAACTCGAAGTATTTACCAAAAAAATTCATCGCTTTCATCAAACCTTCGCCACTGCCTTTTAAAATCAGCCCTTCTTCTAGTTTTTGTAATGCTCCTGCCAACCATTCCAATGAAGAACCAAATAAGCCACTGCCATGACCAATCTCATCATGCAACGTCAGCTTACCTTGTTGATGAGCCTCCCAATGCGACAAGGTTGATAGCATATTAGAATGCGATGGCATACCAGTAACACGATCCACTACCTGCTCATCAAAAATCTGAATTTCATTTGCCAGCGCTTGTGTCGGCTTAGTGAATAAAGAATCAGAAATGCCATCTAACCAGAAACGTTGCAATGCCGCTGTGTACAACCAACCTTTATTATTCAACCATTTAGGAACAGGTCGCGCAGGGCCTTCGACCTGTTGCATAAACGAAGGCGCGTGTAAGAATTGATACGCGCGCCATATTGCATGTACCACAATATGAAACAGTGCTAATTCAAACCAGCCAAAACCAATCCAAACCAACATTAAACCGACCTGAGATAATGTTGAAAACATGAAGGATGATTTAACATCGGTTTGCACTAAGCCCACCACATAAGCATATAAAGCGGTGGTTGCGCCGATTAAAATAATAAAAATCATCAAGGCAGGCACTTGTAATAACAACGGCTCTAAACGCAACAAAAGATAAACGCCCGCATGTACCATTAATGATCCATAAAACACCGCACTTGAAGGTGTCGGACCTTCCAATGCACGCGTGATCCAAGCGCTAAACGGAAATTGTGCAGACTTTGCCAATGCCGCAATCATAAAGCCAAACACAATAATACCGACATGAATTTTAGAGGTGATAACAGTCGACATATCCGCCCATTCCACCGTACCTAACCAGAAGAATGAAAATGCGATTCCAATAATGAAACCCGCATCACCAATACGATTAGTGACAAATGCACGACTCGCATTAGCAGTGGCTACATCACGATGCCATGAATACGCAATGAGCAAATAAGAGCTAACGCCCGCTAACTCCCAGCCGATAAACATCAGTGCCGCATTACCTGCAAATGTAATAATCAACATCGCGGCATTAAACACCGACAACATCATAAAAAAGCGTTGGAAACCTGCTTCCCTGTGCAAATAATTAACCGAAAACCGCGTTACGATTAACGTAATAAAGCCCACCAACGTTGCCATTACCAATGATTTGTAATCGAGCAAGAAGCTAATATTGATTCGGAAGTTTTGCGATTTTAACCATTCTGCAATTTGAATAGTGCCAGGAATGCCTTCTACATACACCAGCACATCTAATGCTAAAATCAGTAAAAACGACAGCGTGATTGCTCCAACCGCCACACGTGCTGTTTCTTTTTCACCTTTTTCTAGCCGATTCCAGCCGAAGATAAAACCGATCGCAATCCATAACGCCGCTAATAAAGGCAATAATGGAATGGTAATAATAATTGAACTCATGACCCACTCAGGCATGTTAATGAACCCCTTATGACTTTTTAGACTTTGTTAATGATGATGTTGCTAACAACGTTGGTGACAAATGATCATAATGGCCGTTATACCAATCTGATGATTGCTGTGGCATTTTTTGTGACACCACGTCTTGCCGGCCTTCTTTATCAAGCTCTGTTGTTTCCGACGACTGCGTTTGTAAAGAGTCTGCTTGCCACTTCACCCAACCGCTATCAGGATCAAAGGTATTAATTTCCCCAGACACAGGATCTTTGGATGATAATAACAGCCAGCCATTACCCACCAGCAGCTGTATTGGCGGCTGTCGGGTGTAGATTTTAGTCAGCACATCAATCGTCGCTTCAACCATTAACTGTAACCGCATTGGCTCGTGAATCTCGATCATTTGTAATGGCAAGCCCGTACGCAAATCACCCGAACCACCTTCCATTACGCCAAATAAACCGGCGAGATTATGCACTATTTTCGAGCCGCATCCGTATTTTTCGTTATTAACCGAAGAAAAATAATATTCCAGATTAATCCCTGCGCCCACAGGCCCCGCACTTAATAAAATGCGTTCTAAAAATTCACCTTCAGGATCAACATTGGCATCGTAAGAAATCAAAAAACA
>DQUJ01000100.1 GCA_015662325.1 Leucothrix mucor
AAAAGCTTAAATCATATTGGCTAAATCATGATCATCTTCGACTAAGGTTATTTTTTCATAAGCTAACGTAGACTGCCTGCTATTTTTTTCACTAATCTCGGCCCTTCATAAATTAACCCAGAATAAACCTGTACTAAACTCGCGCCCGCCTCTATTTTATCCTGTGCATCTTTAGCAGTTGAAATTCCACCCACGCCAATAATTGGGATTCTGTCTTTTAAAATAGTATGGAATTGTCGGATTACCTCGGTAGACACGTCTCGCACCGGCGCACCACTCAAGCCCCCTGCTTCGTCACCGTATTCCATGCCCTTTACTGCATCGCGCGATAAAGTGGTATTGGTTGCAATCAACCCATCCATTTTATTATCTAACAGTGCTTCGGCAATATCTTTGATTTCATCTTCGTTTAAATCAGGCGCAACTTTAATCGCAATCGGTTTGTATACTCGGTAATCACTCATTAACTTTGTTTGTTCTGCTTTTAAAGCTGCTAAGAGTTTACGAAGTTCTTTGCCGTACTGTAAATCACGCAACCCCGGCGTATTGGGTGATGAAATATTCACCACAATATAAGAGGCATAGGAATAGGCTTTGCGTAAACCAATCAGATAATCTTCGGTTGCATTTTCTACCGCTGTATCAAAATTTTTGCCAATATTGATACCGATAATACCTTCAAAGCCTGCATCGCGTGCTTCACTCACCCGTTCTAACAAATAGTCAACACCCTGATTATTAAAGCCCATACGATTAATAATTGCTTTGGCTTGTGGTAAACGAAACAAACGCGGCTGTGGATTACCCGCTTGCGGGCGTGGTGTGACTGTGCCGATTTCGACAAAGCCAAAACCGAGATTGGATAAGGCTTGGATATAGTCGCCATTTTTATCTAAACCTGCGGCTAAACCGATTCGATTGGGGAAGTTTATTCCCATGACCTCTACTGGTTCTATTTTATTTTTAGGCTTTACTAATTTTAACAAGCCCACTTTGTTTAGAATGGAAAGCGAGCCTAAACTTAGGTGATGCGCTTTTTCTGGGGGTAAAAGAAATAATATTTTTTGTAGTAATGTGTACATTTAGAACCTATTTTAAAATATTGGGTAAAAGCTTGTATTGTAAAGTCCCCTCCACCTGCTAGGGAGAGGGTGTTTGGGTAGTGAATAATATAATCTTAATTTCGCGTAAGCTCTTGGGTACTCGCCTCGCAAGCATGACGCATACTTATGAAGAACTCACATTATCAAAATTAAGCCCTTCATCCGTATTCACCAATCCCGCGTCTGGATCATTATAAACAGCTACATCAAGCTTACCTTCACTTTTAGCAACAATCGACGATACCACTGCATCACCCGATACATTGACTGCCGTTCTAATCATATCCATTAAACGATCAACACCCAATATTAATGCAATGCCTTCTACTGGCAGGCCAACTTGATTAAACACCATCGACAGCATAATTAAACCAACACCGGGAACGCCAGCAGTGCCAACAGATGCGAGTACAGACATTAAAATAACAGTTAAATAGCCACTAACACCCAAGTCAACTTGATAAATATTAGCAATAAACACCGTCGCAACACCCTGCATAATCGCGGTGCCATCCATATTGATGGTCGCCCCAAACGGTACAGTAAATGAAGCGACGGAATTATTCACACCCAAACGTTGGGTAACGCTACGCATCGTCACCGGAATGGTTGCATTAGAACTTGAGGTACTAAATGCAAACACTTGTACGCTCCTCATTTTCTTTAAAAACATCAATGGATTTAAACCAGAAAACACTTTAAGTGTAATCATTAATGTTATAAATAAATGGAACATTAATGCGCCGATTAGCACCAACACATAGCCCGCTAATGACACCAACAAACCCAGCCCCAACATCGCCACTGCCTTTGCGATTAAGGCAAATACCGCATAGGGTGCGACCGACATTATAATCGTCACCATCTTCATCATAATCTCATTGGCGACTTCTGCACCCGCCACGAAATCACTGGCTTTTTTGCCCACCAGCAACATGCTAATACCGACTAAAATAGAGAAGAATATGATCGGTAACATATCGCCATTTGCCATCGCATGAAAAATATTTTTAGGGATAATATCAATCAAGACCTGCGTTAAAGGTGGCGATACTTTTGCATCAAAACTATCATCAGTAGATATAGATATACCTTTGCCAATACCAAAACTAACAGCAATTAAGATAGCGGTAGCAATCGCGGCAGCCGTCGTTATCATATATAAAACAAAGGATTTACCACCGACGCGCCCCAACATCCTGACATCACCAATACCACACACGCCGCAAATTAAAGAGAAAAACACCAGTGGAACTACTAGCATTTTCAATGCGTTAACGAACATACTTCCCACCACATGGAAAAGTCCATTAATAATGTAATCTTTAATAAAAAGATTAACTTTATTCATATCTAAGAAACTTAAGAAGCTAGCATCTGCATAATTATTCATCAGATTAAATATCAAGCCGACGATAATACCTAAGACCATTCCCAGCAGAACCTTAACGGTAAGATTCATCTTTTTAGTTGTAGTCATTTATTCTCCTATTTACATGAGATCTTTACATATTTTGCATGAGGGATTTTTAGGGATTTTAACGGTTTGCCATTCCATATTTAAACCATCAAACAACAATAATTTACCCTTAACATTATCTGACTTTCCAATTAAAATAAGCAAGGCTTGCAACGCTTGCATTGTTCCAATAACACCAACAACAGGTGACAGCACGCCTTCCATTGCACATGTTTCGGTATTTTCAAATGCTTCTTTGTATAAACATTGATAACAAGGCCCATCAGCGTTCGGAATATAACTAGCGATTTGACCTTCCATTCTTATCGCTGCGCCCGATACTAACGGTGTTCCTGTGTTAACACTAGCGCGATTAATCATAAAACGAGAGGGGAAGTTATCGGTGCAATCTAAAATCACATCCGCTTTTGCAGCAACCTTCTCTAACTCAGCGTCATCTAATTGCCAATCAATCGCCTCTACCTTACAGTTAGGATTAATTTCAGCAATCGTTCGTTTAGCAGATAAGGCTTTTAACTCGCCAATATCTTGAGTGCGATGAATAATTTGGCGCTGCAAGTTGGAATCTTCAACCTGATCAAAATCGCTGATAATAATACGACCCGCGCCCGCCGCCGCAAGGTATAACGCCGCGGGCGATCCTAACCCCCCCATGCCAATAATAAACACGGTTGCGTCCAGTATCTTTTGTTGACCACTCTCGTCGATTTGGCTTAAACGTATCTGGCGGGCATAACGGCTTTTTTCACTTTTATCCATATCAACAATAATACCCTACCCTAATAAGCTGATGCCATATACTGATGTCTTTAAAAACTAAAATAAAGTTTTTGCCATCACAACCGCATCTTCCCTGCCTTTATGCGTTGGGTAGTAATCTTCGCGCACACCAATCTCGTTATAACCCATATCCTGATATAAATGCATACCCGCAAGGTTTGAAGGGCGTACTTCTAAAAAACAGGTTTCAGCTCTATGTTGTTTTGCAATCCATTCCGCTTCTGTGAGTAGTTTTCTGCCCCAGCCCTTACCTTGAAAAGCAGGATACACACACAAATTTAAAATATGGGCTTCTCCCGCACCGTATGAAATAACCACATGACCTTGTAACTCTTCATCTAACTCAAAAACCCAACAGGAATTTCGTTTGCCTGACAAACAACTTGTAAATAGCCCGACCGTCCAGGGGTGAGGATAGGATTGGGTTTCCCCTTCCATCACATCATCTAAGTCTTCGATAGTCATTTTACGAAGGTATTTAAGCAAGCATTTTCTATGAATAGTCATCTATGAATATTCTAACGCATACATCTCTTGAGGGCATCTCTATTAATTAGACAATTAATCTGGCAACACCAAACTTATTGGATCTTAATTGAAGACTTTATAAATG
>DQUJ01000247.1 GCA_015662325.1 Leucothrix mucor
ATCGACAATAAATACAAACCAAATAGTACCAAAAGTGCGGCAGGCCAGATTTGTAGTGATAAACGCTTGCCTGTGAAAAAGAGGAAAACAGGCACTAATAAAATATACACTGCCGTAATAAATCCACTTTTACCTGCGGTGGTTTCTACTATGCCAATCTGCTGTAACATCGAGCCAAAGGTAAGCACTACGCCCATGACAACGCCCATCAACACGCCTTTGCGATTAAGTTTGTTAGCACCAAACCAACGTACTAATAAAAGCAAACAGGTCGCGCCCACGGTAAAGCGAATCGCGCTGAACATGAAGGGTCCAAAATAATCCATGCCTGTTTTTTGTGCGACAAAAGCAAAGCCCCACAGGGCTGCGGTAATCAGCATCAAGAAATTACCTGTTAAGGGTGATGGCGTGGCTTTCATTTATTCTCTTTTTTACGTTAAGATGGAGTCAGATTCAATGCCGTTAAGTAAAGTAGTGACGCAACCAATGCTTCGACAGGCTCAGCAAGCGTGCAGTTGTTTAAGGGAAGGATTCCAAACGCTTAATTTAATGGTATTGGGATCAGAGTGTAATGATTAATCAAGGAAAATGCATGAAACAATTTTCAACCATCGGTATTTTTTGCAAAGAGAAGGATGATCGTATTGAGGCGACGCTTAATACACTCCATGATTTTCTAAAAGCAGAAAAATTCAATATCGTGGCAGAAAAGAATGCCGCTAATTATCTGGGCATTCCTGTTATGGATAGCCAGTCGTTTTGTAGCTCCATTGACCTTGCTATCGTCGTTGGCGGTGATGGCACATTGCTTAAAGCGGGCAGACTATTAAGTGATAAAGATATTCCTGTTATCGGTATAAACCTTGGTCGCTTGGGCTTTTTAGTGGATATTTTACCTGACGAAATCACCAAACAACTCTCACTCATGCTAGATGGAAAATACACTATCGAAGAACGCTCATTGTTTCACGCCGAAGCCTTTAGAGACGGCGAAAGCTTAGGCGAAGGCATCGCGCTCAATGATGTAGTTATACACGTGAGGAATGATATTCGCATGATCGAATTCACCACGCATGTAGATGATGCTTTCGTAAACACACAACGCGCCGATGGCATTGTGATTGCTACGCCAACTGGTTCAACGGCTTACTCGTTATCTGGTGGCGGCCCTATTCTTCACCCAGGTTTGGACGCCTTGGTACTCGTACCAATATGCCCACATACTTTGAGTAATCGCCCGATTGTGATTAGCAACGATAGCCGGATAAATATCAGTCTATGCGAAAGCCGTGACGTGAATGCGCGTGTATCTTTTGATGGACAAGCCAACATTGAATTGCAAGCGGGTGATAATATTGTGATTCGTAATAAGTCGCACAAGCTAAAACTCATACATCCTGAAAGTTATGATTATTTTCATATATTGCGAAATAAATTAGGGTGGAGTTCCTCGCCTTAAAAAGGCAGCACGTCATTCGCATATGCTTTAACAAAAATACAATAGAAGTTAATATCTCCGATAAAGACATGCGGTGATGACTATAGTTATATATTTTTCATGCACTCTTACTCCGTAGTATCTTTTCCCCACTGAATATTATTAAACGCATCCATTTGCGCATCAGATGCTTTTTCTTGGTATTTATCCTTAAAC
>DQUJ01000227.1 GCA_015662325.1 Leucothrix mucor
TACTTCCAGTCTGAATTTCCTGATACGTTCCGTACGGCAGTTGAAATTCGTGATGAAATTGCTAAAAATGGCTGGGAAAAAGTGGTTGCTTTCCAAACACGTAACCCTATGCATTTAGCACACGAAGAGCTTTGTCATATGGCAATGGATCGTCTGGGTTGTGATGGTCTGGTTATCCATATGTTGCTGGGTAAACTTAAAGAAGGTGATATTCCTGCACCCGTTCGTAATGAAGCGATTCGTAAAATGGTTGAAGTGTACTTCCCTGAAAACAGCGCAATGGTAACTGGCTACGGTTACGATATGCTTTATGCAGGGCCACGTGAAAGCGTGCTTCATGCTTACTTCCGTCAAAACATGGGGGCTACGCACTTCATTATTGGTCGTGATCATGCTGGAGTTGGCGATTATTACGGCGACTTTGATGCTCAGACTATCTTTGATGATGAAGTACTAAAAGGCGCTATGGAAATCGAAATGTTCATGGCAGATCACACCGCGTGGTCTAAGAAGTTAAACAAAGTAGTGATGATGCGTGAAGTAGATGATCATGAAAAAGATGATTTTGTGCTTCTATCGGGCACTAAAGTACGTGAAATGTTAGGTAATGGCGAAGCGCCACCTAAAGAATTCTCACGCCCTGAAGTGGCTAAGATTTTGATAGAGTATTACCAAAGTCTGTAATTCCAATATACAAAACTCCTATACAAAGTTCTCACGGTAAGTTACTAATCGTTCCAAAAGTATTTACATGCTCCGCACCTTCGACTCCGCTCAGGGGGCTACTACTTCTGCAGTACCCTGAGCGGAGTCGAAGGGTGCGGAAATAGGACACAGTTTATTTGCCAATATTGCTCTTATAGAGCGACATTTATCAATTATTTTCTTTATACAAGCTTGCCCCACAAATCATGCTCATCCGCATGCGTAATTTCAACTTGTGCAAATTGCCCCGCTTCTAATAGTTCGCCTTCAATATAAACTACGCCATCTATTTCGGGCGCATCGCTACTGCTTCTAGCAATGGTTATATCTTCGCTTTCTGTTTCGCCCTCTGCTGTATCATCAGTTAGTACAGTAATCGTTTTGCCTATTTTTTCAGCCAGCTTGTTCGCGCTAATTTCTGCCTGCACTTCCATAAATCGTTCTAAGCGATATTGTTTTTCATCTTCTGGCACATGATTGGCTAGTTTGTTTGATTCTGCTCCATCCACTTCTGAATAAGCAAAACAACCCACCCGATTAAGTTGTGCTTCACGAATAAAGTCTAATAATACGTTAAAATCTTCTTCTGTCTCTCCCGGAAAACCTGCGATAAACGTACTACGAATCGTAAGATCAGGACAGGTTTTGCGCCAGTTTTTAATCCTATCCAATACTTTTTCGGCATGAGCTGGGCGACGCATATCTTTTAAAATTCGATGACTGGCGTGTTGAAACGGTATATCCAGATAAGGCAATATTCCTTTATCAATCTGCTCCGACATCAATGGAATAAGCTTATCAACATGCGGATAAGGGTAGACATAATGCAAACGCACCCACGCATCCAATTGAGAAAGCTCTTCTGATAATTGCTGAATGTGGGATTTAACAGGGCGACCCTGCCAGAAACCCGTTCTATATTTTGTATCTATGCCATAAGCGCTGGTATCTTGGGAGACCACTAACAACTCTTTAACGCCTGCATTCACTAAATTCTCAGCTTCTTGCATCACATCGCCAATCGGACGACTGACTAAATCACCACGCAGCGAGGGGATAATGCAAAACGAACAACGGTGATTACAGCCTTCGGATATTTTTAAATACGCGTAATGTTTAGGCGTAAGTTTAATACCCTGCGGTGGAACAAGGTCAAGATAAGGATCATGTGGTGGCGTTAATTGTTCATGCACCGCATTCATCACTTCTTTATAGGCATGCGGGCCTGTCACCGCCAACACATCAGGGTGAGCCTTCAGCACTTTGTCGGAATCAGCCCCTAAACACCCTGTTACGATAACTTTACCGTTTTCTTTTAGTGCCTCACCAATCGCATCAAGCGATTCTTCAACTGCGCTATCTATAAAACCACAGGTATTGATTACAACGACATCTGCACCTTCATAGTCAGGGACGATGCCATAACCCTCTGTTTTCAACTGGGTCAAAATTCGCTCAGAATCGACCAGCGCCTTCGGACAACCTAAACTTACAAAGCCCACTTTTGGTGAATTATTACTCATTATTTACTCATTAGTTTTATCAATAAATTCAGCTTAACCTAGGCTGAATAAGGGCTTATGGTATGTTAATAAAGATTAAAATCCTATTGATTTATACACAGCCCTTATTTTTAGGGCATCTTGCGCCTCAAATTGCCAACATTAGCGTTACATTGATAAAACACCTTCAAGAACACATCACAACATACTGATATATATAGGATAATATCAAACTGGTCAAAAATTGACCACTTTCATAAAAATCACGCTCTTACGCATTAAAACAAGGACATTCACAGGGATATTCACAGACTTATCCACAGAATTTGTGGACAAGTCGGATTAATAAATTTGTCAATACCTATTAACGTTAAACATGCCTTTAATTGGCTTTATTTTAAAATCGGCTATTGTGATTAGCCTGCCTCAATTCTGGTAATTTGGAGTTGCCAGAATTTATGGGGCTTACTCAGAAGCTCCTTAAACGACAAAACAGAAAGATATTGTATTAAAAGCCCCCCCCTTAAGGTAGAATCGCAACATTCTTGAAAAACTCGGTGAGGAACCCCCTATGTCACAAAAATTCCCTGTTGTTGCAGTTACCGGATCATCTGGTGCTGGCACTACGTTCGTTAAGCGCGCATTTGAAAACATCTTCCGTCGTGAAGGCATTAACCCTGCCATTGTAGAAGGCGATAGTTTTCACAGCTTAAGCCGTGTTGAATTTGGCGAAGAAGTCAAAAAAGCAGAAACGCTTGGCAATAATAACTTCAGTCACTTTGGCCCAGAAGCTAATGATTTTGCTGCAATAGAGCGTACCTTCAAAGAATATGGTGATACGGGCACAACTAAAAAACGCTACTACCTGCACAATGATGATGAAGCTACAGAGCAAAATGCACGTCTTGGCTGTAATAAAAGCTCTGGTGAATTTACTCCTTGGGAAAATATTGACGCAGGCAGTGATTTATTATTTTACGAAGGCTTACACGGCTTAGTAACAGATAAAAAACAAGGTGTTGATACCTCTCAATATGTTGATCTTGGTATTGGCGTTGTACCCAGTGTAAATCTAGAGTGGATTCAAAAAATTCACCGTGACCATGCTGAACGTGGTTATGATCCAGAAGTGACGGTTGATACTATTTTACGTCGTATGCCGGATTACGTAAATTACATTGCACCACAATTCTCAAATACCGACATTAACTTCCAACGTGTGCCTACGGTTGATACGTCAAACCCGTTTATTGCGCGCGATATTCCAACAGCAGATGAGAGCTTTGTTATTATCCGCTTTGATAATGCTTCAAAATTCTGTATTGATTTCTCTCATCTACTGAATATGTTAGACGGTTCTTTCATGTCTCGTCGTAACACATTAGTTATCCCTGGTGGGAAAATGAGTATGGCAATGGAGATTATTCTTACGCCAATCATCCAGCGCATGATTGAGGAAGCAAAGTAACTATTAAATTTGCTCTAAAACAATTCTAATAATTGTTAGACATTGTAAAATATACCCGTATCGAAAGATGACGGGTATTTTTTTGAATCCAAATAACATGACATAAACTAACTATGAATAATGAATACCACCCAGGGCAACGCTGGATAAGCAATACCGAAGCCGATTACGGGCTTGGCTTTATCGAAAAAATCGAAGGCAGACACATGACGGTTATCTTCCCCGCCGTTGATGAAACCCGTGTTTATGCCACAGATAATGCACCGTTAAACCGTGTAAAATATCCCGTGGGCGAAACCATCGGTATTGAAGGTGGCGAAAGCTTAACTGTCACAGGTCATGATGAACACAATCATTGTATCGTTTACATAGGCACAAATGAAAATGGCAAAGAAACCCGCATTCACGAATTAGAACTGGATAGCTTTGCTCGATTCAGTCAACCGCAAGATCGTTTGTTTGCAGGGCAAGTGGATAAAAACAAGCATTTTGAATTACGCGTAAAATCCCTACAGCATTTACACCAACTCCATCAATCGCCCGCCTTTGGCTTGCTCGGCCCGCGTGTTCAAATACTGCCGCACCAATTTTATATTGCCCACCAAGTATCGCAACGCCACGCGCCACGCGTGTTACTTGCCGATGAGGTAGGCTTAGGTAAAACCATTGAAGCGGGCTTGATTCTACATCAACAAGTACTCACCGAACGTGTTAAACGTGCCCTGATAGTCGTGCCAGAAACCCTGATTCATCAATGGTTAGTTGAAATGTTGCGTCGTTTTAATTTGCATTTTTCTATTATGGATGAAGAGCGTTGTTTTGCGATTGAAGAAGAAGGGGGAGCGGATGA
>DQUJ01000107.1 GCA_015662325.1 Leucothrix mucor
GCAGAAATTGCAAAAACTGTCGCAGATGATTTTCCTAATATCAATTTAGATATTTTAGAAGAAGCCGATATGGAAAAACTCGGCATGGGCGCGTTCTTATCGGTGAGTAAAGGCAGTGATGAACCGGGCAAAATGATCGTTCTGGAATACAAAGGCGCTAAGGACAAGTCGCAAGCACCCGTAGCATTAGTAGGCAAAGGCGTAACATTTGATACAGGCGGCATCTCACTAAAACCTGGCGCTCGCATGGATGAAATGAAGTTCGACATGTCAGGCGCTGCCAGCATGTTAGGCACGCTAAAAGCCTGTGCCGAAATGAAGTTACCCATTAATCTCGTGGTGGTATTAGCCGCCGCAGAAAATATGCCGAGTGGCAGAGCAACAAAACCTGGCGATATAGTAACGTCTATGGCTGGCAAAACTATCGAAGTACTCAATACCGATGCCGAAGGCCGCATGGTGTTATGTGATGCACTTACCTATGTCGGCAAATACAAGCCCGCCGTTGTAATTGATACCGCAACCTTAACAGGCGCTTGTATAGTCGCGCTGGGCCATCATATCTGTGCGGTGCTTTCTAATGATGATTCATTAGCCAGCGACATCATTGATGCAGGCAACACGATTAACGATCGAGCATGGCAATTACCCATTGGCGAAGATTATAAAAAGCAGTTAAAAAGTGCCTTTGCTGACTTAGGTAATATTGGTGGGCCTGCCGCAGGTACAATCACCGCCGCCTGTTTCTTAGCTGAATTTACCAAAGAATATAAATGGGCGCATATTGATATTGCAGGTACAGCTTGGACGGGTAAAGACTCTACGGGTCGTCCCGTGCCGTTGTTATCGCAGTATTTGATTAACTATTGTTCATGATTTATTCATGTTGGAAAAGTAAAAAGAGCTCATCAATGAAATAACATTTAAAAGAAGCACCTTTGGATTTATTATTTCACTTATGGGCTCAAGCTCAGTAATAATTTTTTGTATTGGATTTCTAATAAATCACATTAACATACAAAATGGAACAGTTTATTTGGTTGCATGGGATAAAATTGAAGAGAGTAGTGATCGGCAACATAGTTTTTTTAGGTCGCGATTAAACCAATTGTAAAAAAAACGTTCTTAAGCCAAAAGAACACTGAAAATGATGAAAAGAAGTCTATTAATATCTTTTTTTCAGATGATAATAACATCGTATATAAAGAGCAACTCAGCTATGGAGATGCTAAAGAGTTAAAGGGAACCAATAGGCGTTGGATTCAATGTTTATCCACAATTGATCCTGATACGCTTGCGAAACACGTTAGAGCCTATTGGCATTCTGTAAAACAAACTAAAGATGAGCAACAAATTGACTGATATAAACTTCTACGTCGGCAAACAAGACAACCTTGACGGGCGATTATCCATCGCCTGTCGTCTGGCAAAAATGGCTTTTGAACGCAAACTTCATGTGCATATTCATACTGATAATGAAACTAGCAGCAAAAAGTTAGATGCCTTGTTGTGGACACAAGAAGCACACAGCTTTTTACCACACGCCATAATTGACGAAGAACCAGACAGTAATACTGAAAAGTTAGACACCATCACACTCTCCCATCATGTCGAACCAATGACAAACTGCGATTACCTGATCAATTTATCAAATCTACGCCCTGCTTTCTTCTCGCGTTATAAGAAAATGGCAGAAATAATTGATCAAGATCAGGCTATCTTAATAGCGGGTCGAGAGCGCTATGCGTTTTATCGTGATCGTGGTTATACTTTAGAATACCATCAGCTTTAAGCGACAAATCAATCAGGATAAATAACATGACCCCTAAATCCCATTGGGAAGATATTTATACAACAAAAGATTCCAAACAAGTCAGTTGGTTTCAAGAACATGCGGAAACATCTTTAAAGTTGATTCAACAGCATGTTGGCGATAAAAAAGCATCCATTATTGATATAGGCGCGGGCGCATCAACCTTAGTCGATGACTTGCTAGAACAAGGATACAACAATCTAAATGTACTCGATATCTCCAAACATGCGCTGGCAATTGCCCAGAAACGACTCGGTGATAAGCAACAACAAATTAATTGGTTAAGCACCAATATTTTAGAAGCCTCCCTGCCCCAACACCAATACGATCTTTGGCATGATCGTGCAGTCTTTCACTTCTTAACCGACGAAGAAGACCGACAAAAATACGTTCAACAGGTTTTGAAAGCCTTAAAACCCAATGGCAAAGTAATTATTTCCACCTTTGGGCCCGATGGTCCACTCAAATGTAGCGGCTTACCGATTGTACGATATAGCTCTGATTCTTTACATAATGAGTTTGGATCGGCATTTACCTTGCTGAAACATGGAAAGGAAGATCATTTAACACCCGACGGTTCAGTACAGAAGTTTATTTATTGTTATTGTCGGTTGGAAGTGGATTGAAGGCTACAGGCATTACGATTACGTTTATCTACTTCAGCTCATTTAAAACACTAAAAATAGCATCCGATAATGTAGTTAACTCACTCTTTTTTATTATGTACGGCGGCATAATATAAACTAACTTCCCAAACGGTCTTAACCAAACGCCTAGTTCTGTAAAACGCGGTTGGGACCAACTTATATCAATTGGCTCATGTAATTCAACTACGCCGATTGCCCCCTTAACACGAACATCTTTAACAACTGCAAGTTGCTTACACGGCAACAATTCTTGTTTCATTTGTGCTTCAATAGCTAACACAGATTTCTGCCAATCTGATGCCAGCAAAACATCAATACTGGCACTGGCGACGCTACATGCCAACGGATTCGCCATAAACGTGGGGCCGTGCATTAATACGCCCTGCCCGTCTGCACTGATGCCTTCTGCTATTTTTTTGCTTGTTAGCGTTGCGGCCAGTGTTAAATAACCACCCGTTAGTGTTTTACCTAAGGTTAAAATATCGGGTTGAATATCCGCCTGCTCATAAGCAAACAAAGTGCCTGTGCGACCAAAGCCTGTGGCAATTTCATCTAGAATCAAAAGCACGTCATATTTATCACACAGCTTACGTACTCGCCTTAAATATTCGGCGCAATAAAAACGCATTCCTCCTGCATTTTGGGCAATTGGCTCAATAATAACAGCGGCTAATTGTGTGTGATGTTCACGAATTTTATTTTCAAAATCGGCAATGTGTGTCTCGTTCCAGTCTGATTCTGAGCTGCACTGTGGAGGCGCATCGGCAAATATTTGTTTTGCAAGCACGTCTTCAAATAATGAATGCATTCCGTTAACAGGATCACATACCGACATTGCACCAAACGTATCGCCGTAATAGCCATTTTTTACTGTTAAAAGTTTATTCTTTTGCTTTTTACCCTGCGCATACCAAAACTGAATGGCCATTTTAATCGCGACTTCAACCGCAACCGAGCCAGAATCTGCAAAAAACACGTGCTGTAAGTTATCACAGGTCAAATCAATTAATTTCTTACCGAGCGTTACGGCGGGTTGATGGGTTAAGCCACCAAACATCACATGCGACATTTTCTGCGATTGATCAACTAGCGCTTGATTTAATGCAGGGTGATTATAACCATGAATTGCCGACCACCAAGACGACATACCATCAATGAGTTGCGTACCATCTGCCAATTCCAAATAGACATCCTGTGCAGAAACAACGGGTAACACGGGTGATGGGTCGAGCATGCTGGTGTAGGGGTGCCAGATATGTTCGGCATCGTAAGCAAGCCAATCTTGGGTTGATTTGAATGTCATGTTTTTGCTAACCTGCTATTTTTCTTGGTCTTTCATATAACGTGCTAGCTTTTTAAGATCGGCTTGTGCGTCTTCATTTTGTTCTAAACTATCTTGTTCTTCTATCCCCCTAGTTTTCGATTGTTGACTCTCAAAATACCCAACAAAAAGGAAGAAAAAAGCCACTATTACGGGGAGAATTATTGCGCCAGCAATCACTGCTTTGCTATTAGAAGGGGGTCGCAAACCATATTTATTGGATGCTTTTGTCCCTGGAATAAAATAAAAGACCAAGGAAAGTGGAAATAAAAGTAATAGCGAACTTAACCAGCCCGACATATTAAAATCATGGCAACGTTGAATCGTAATAAGATAATACCAAACCATCCAAACAAAGTAAAAGAACAATATAAGCCCTAGACTAAGCCCTCCATCTGTTTTTATTACAACTAGAAAACCGGTTAATAAGCTTAAAAATATAAGCCCTATTATACTAACCACCATCGAATAATAAAAATATCGCAGTCGTCCCATGCGTCCTTTGGAGCTAAACAGGTTTATTTCAGCAAAACCCTCATCGGCGGGAGTTGGGTCAACTACCGGCGCATTGGGCTTTGCGTAAGGGTTATTTTGGTCTGTTTCCATAATCGTATGATAAGTTAATCCCCCGCCAATATCATGTTTTTTTGGGGACTAATCAATAATATACAGCACCCGATAAAAACGGCATAATGCGCGTCTTATCTATCATAGAAAACAAGGCTTGGCGCATGTTTAGCAACATATCAGAAGAACGTAAAGAATCTATTAAAAATGACCTGCTTTCAGGTTTAACCGTTGCATTAGCCTTAGTTCCAGAGGCGGTTGCGTTTGCATTGTTAGCGGGGTTACATCCTTTAACGGGTTTGTATGCCGCATTCACGATTGGTTTAATCGCCTCTATCGTTGGTGGTAGACCGGGGATGATCTCGGGTGCTACGGGTGCAATCGCGGTTGTTATTGCTACATTAGTTTCCCAACACAACGGTGTGGAGTATTTATTTGCCGCAGTTATTCTTATGGGGGCGATCCAAATTCTATTTGGTCTATTACGCTTGGGTAAATTCATTCGACTCGTGCCTCACCCTGTCTTTTTAGGCTTTGTAAACGGTTTGGCCTTAGTGATTTTCCTTGCGCAAATGGAACATTTCAAATTTAAACTGCCTGATGGAAGCCACGAATGGATGACGGGCACACCGCTTGCCATTATGTGTGCGTTAATCATTCTAACAATGGTGATCATCCATTATTTACCGCGCTTTACTAAAGCGATTCCATCCACGCTCGTCGCAATTGTTGTGGGTACTTTAGCGGTGCTACTCATAGGCCGTTTAGGCTATGACCTAGATACCCGCACCGTTGCGGATATGGCTTCAATCAAAGGTGTTTTTCCTCCTTTCCATATACCCGATGTTAGCATTTCGTGGGAGACATTAAAGATCGTATTCCCTTATGCGGCTGTGATGGCGGCAGTGGGATTAATCGAGAGTTTATTAACCTTAAACTTGGTTGATGAACTCACAGAAACCACAGGAAACCCTAACCGTGAATGTATTGGTCAAGGTGTTGCAAATGTAGTTACAGGCATGTTTAGCGGCATGGGTGGCTGTGCTATGGTTGGCCAAAGCATTATCAATATTAAATCGGGTGGTCGTCAGCGTTTATCGGGCATTGCAGCCGCTGTTTTTCTATTGATCTTTATTCTATACGCATCCCCCTTGATTGAAGTGATTCCCATTGGCGTTTTAGTCGGCGTTATGTTCATGGTGGTGATTGGTACTTTCGAATGGGGAAGTTTGCGTTTATTGGGCAAAATCCCGATCACTGATTGGTTTATTATCGTAGCGGTTACACTTATTACCGTCTTTACCGATAACCTTGCGCTTGCGGTAATCACGGGTGTAATTTTGTCTGCATTAGTGTTTGCATGGGAACATGCGCGTCATATCAATGCGACGATTAGCTATGACAAAATGGGCAACAAAGTGTACGAATTAAACGGGCCTTTATTCTTTGCCGCTACCCAAGACTTCCAAGATATTTTTACACCAAAAGAAGACACAGATGATGTTACCGTAGACTTTAAAAACTCCCGCGTCGCCGATCATTCTGCGATTGAAGCAATTGATAAATTAGCTGAGCGTTACAACCGCGCCGATAAGCGTCTGCACATTATACACCTCTCGGAAGAATGCCGTTTATTGTTGAAAAAGGCGGGTCCTTTAGTAGAAGTCAACGTAGTTGAAGACCCTAACTATCATGTTGCTGATGATAAATTAGGCTAAGCTAAGGTAAACTTACTTTGTGATCAACCCACCCTCCAATCAAGAATACCCTGCTTGGGCTAGATGGATTGCCCAAGATAAAGACGGCACGTGGTGGGCATACCAAGTAGAACCACTACAGTTTCATAAAGGCTGGTACGAAAACGAAGTGGGTTTTATTCAACGGTTATGCAAGGATAAATCCGTAGTAGACTGGCGATTAACACTCCATAAAATCGGCTGTGAAACGGCGTGAATACAGGGTAGACACTAGGGTGAAAAAAAACACCGACATTGTGCTAAGCACACTAAACTCTCGCTACATTCATTGTGCTTTTGGCTTGCGTTATCTCTATGCCAATCTAGGCGACTTGCAACCTCAGGCGCTGATTAAAGAATTTACCATTCATGAACGCCCTATCGACATTGCAGAAAAATTGCTTGCCCTTCAACCGCGCATTATTGGTTTTAGTGTTTACATTTGGAACGTCACAGAAATTTATCAAACCGTTGCGCTACTGAAACAAATTTCCCCCAATACCCTTATTGTTTTAGGTGGCCCCGAAGTCAGTCATCTGCCCGATAAACCTGATGTTGTTGATCTTGCAGATTATGTGGTTCAAGGCGCTGGAGAAGTGAGTTTTAAACGTCTTTGTGAACAAATATTAGCGGGTAAGAAACCACTCAATACACTCATTAATGGAGAAATTGTTCCACTCGAACAACTGCAACTACCGTATCAATATTATAATGAAGAGGACCTTAAAAACCGCTTGATCTACGTTGAGGCTTCTCGTGGTTGCCCGTTTAAATGTGAGTTTTGCTTATCTGCATTAGATAAAACATCCAAGCCATTTGAGCTAGGCGCTTTCTTAGATGAGATGGATAAACTCTTTCAACGCGGTGCGCGTAACTTTAAATTTATTGATCGCACCTTTAATTTAAAAGTCAGTACCAGCGTGGCTATTCTTGAATTTTTTCTCGATCGTATGACAGATGATCTTTACCTACACTTTGAAGTTATTCCCGACAATCTGCCTGACAAACTAAAACAAGCACTCACCCGTTTCCCAGCCAATTCATTACAATTCGAAATCGGCGTACAAACCTTCGACCCTGACATACAAGACTTAATCAGTCGTAAACAAGATAACGACAAAACCTGTGAAAACCTTTTGTGGTTACGCGAAAATACAGGCGCTCATATTCATGCGGATCTTATTTTTGGCTTACCCAGCGATACGCTAGATAACTTTGCCAAAAGTTTTGATCGACTCATCACCTTAAAACCACAAGAAATCCAACTCGGCATCTTAAAACGTTTACGCGGCGCACCGATTAACAGGCACAGCGAACACTATCAAATGTGTTATACCGCAACCCCGCCCTATACCATTCTTAGCACTAAAGATATTGACTTTAATACGATGCAAGACGTAAATCGTTTCGCACGTTATTGGGATATGATCGGTAATTCTGGACGTTTTAAATACACCTTGCCGTTAATTCTAGGCAATCATATTGTAAATCAACCGCATTCTGCATTCGCTCGTTTTATGCAACTCACCCATGCGTTTCATAACAAAGAAGACAGTACATGGAAAATATCACTCGCGCGTTTATACAAGCTAATCTATAACGTATTGATTGATGAATTAAATATACCTAAAGAAGATGCGCTAACGGCTTTAGAGCAAGACTATATTCAATCAAAACAAAAAGGATCACTTGAGTTATTGTTAAATAAAAATAAAGCTTCACGCACGGGTAAGGCTAATAAGCGCCAGAGAAACCATGTTGAAAGTTGATGATTGTTTTCTATAAAATCATTCGATAAAATATTACTTTGCCCTACCCTATAACTACGGCGATGGCGTCGCTACAAACCAACGAAAGGCTTTCCAATGGTTTTTAATATCGAGCCGTAATGGTGATGACGATACCCAATATGAAATAGGTGACAGATATTACACTGGTGAAGGTGTAAAAAAGAATAAAACCGTCGCTCAATTTTGGTTTGAA
>DQUJ01000202.1 GCA_015662325.1 Leucothrix mucor
GACCATTCTCAAAATTCACGCCTAGGATCTGATGCCTTGTAAGACAGCAGAATTTTATGGGACTTGATCAGAGTTTCCTTAATAAGCTTACCACCTTGGTGTTTTCCAAGATGGATAACACGACAGAGTCCGTATATGAAAGCCCACTAAGCAATAGGGCGTGTCGATGCCAGATCAAATGAAAAGTTAGAAAATGCCTCACTACTAAGTGGTTTACTAAAGATGATCCCGATAACCTGTAGTAATAGTCTAAAAAACCAGAAAGCTTGTTTCTTGATGCAGTGAAACAAGACGAAACTAGAACTTAGCGTGTACTAATGAGCTATATGAAACGAATTTTTTTGAACATACTGCATTAAATTTTGTCAGTACTATCTCAAATACAGAAATTTAATAACTTAAAGAGGGATCACAATGAAAAAAATCATACTATCGACCATTCTAACGCTAGCATTATTCTCAGGTTTGATTGTAAGCAGTGTCTATGCTGAAAAGCCAAGCGCCAGAGGCGATGAAGTTGTTATGGCTAAGGATGATAACCCCGAAATGGCAGAAGCAATTAAAAAAGCACGTGCCACACTTGATGATTTTCTAAAACGTTATGAATCTAAAAAACCTAAAGTGGATGATTACAAGCTTAAAGTGATGATTACTGATAAGCATGGTACGGAGCATTTTTGGGTGCAACCATTCAAACAGAAAAAAGACGGTAGTTTTGAAGGTACTTTGGCAAACTCACCACAGATCGTTCGTAGTGTTACAGCAGGTCAACAAATAACCTTTAAGCGTGATGAAATTTCGGACTGGGGTTATGTTGAAAATGGTAAGCAGTTTGGTAGTTATACGGTCTGTGCCTTGTTTAAGTCTATGCCAAAAGAGCAGGTTGAATATTACCGTAAGAATCATGGGTTCCAGTGTAAATAACGTGTAATGAAATACCAAAAGACATCTTGGAGCAACTGAAAAAATAACGAGATAGCTTCTTAGACCCGCTACACAATTTCATATTGATAGACCTTTGCACGAGAGATATGACCGATTAAAAATTACGCTATTTTTACTCTTGCCATACACTCGTACAAAGGTCTCTGATAGCGGGTTTTTCATTTCTGCTATTTACGGTTCTTTCTCCAGCGTTTTTTTCGTTCTGCCTTAGTCGCTATTTTTTGTTTTTGTTTCTCTTCACTTGCGGCTTTAGCGAGGGCATTTTCGGTTGTCAAATCATGCGGGTTTTCCAGCGTTATTTTGCCTAATGTACCGAGTCGAAACTCGTTAATTAAAATCTTGCAGGCTTTATCTAATTCTACTTGTCCGCCAGCGCGTAGACATCCGCGTGATCGCCCAATGGTTTCGATGAGTTCGAGTTCTGTTTGCGGTGGTTGATCAAGTTGATAACGTTCAACCAGCATTTCTGGATAGTTTTTAATGAGTAGTTCTGCCAGATAAAACGCGGCATCGTCGCTTTCAAATGCGGTGTCTTTAATTGCCCCTGAAATAGCGAGCCGATAACCACTGTGTTCGTTTTCGATATTTCCCCATAATAAACCAGGCGTGTCGAATAGCACCACATTGTCATTAATTTTAATACGTTGTTGTTGTCGTGTAACGGCCGCCTCATTACCTGTTTTAGCGATGGTTCTCCCCGTTAGAATATTAATAATAGTGGATTTTCCCACATTAGGAATACCTACAATCATTGCTTGAATTTCTTTATCGCGGGTATCACTAATGGGAATCATTTTGCGGCACAAAGCTGATATTTGTTTGATTTTATCGGGTTGGTCGCGGGTGATTGTTAGGGTTTTGATACCCTTATCTTGTTCGTAATAATTTTGCCACTGCTCGGTCAGTTTGTCATCGGCCAGGTCAGTTTTATTGAATATTTTAATACAGGGTTTATCGCCACGAATCTTCGCTATCATCGGGTTTTCGCTAGAACCTGGTAGACGGGCATCGAGCACTTCAATTAATAAATCCATATCGGGAAGCTTGGTTTGAATTTCTTTACTGGC
>DQUJ01000189.1 GCA_015662325.1 Leucothrix mucor
AGATTAAAAGAACCACCCGCTGCCGCTAAGTTAGATTGCTGAGAAACCTGTGGTGAGCGATCATTCAAACTAGGTTCTGCACCCTGCTCTTGTGCATCTTCAATATCATCGTCATTCACTAAACTAAAATCTTTGTAAGAAATAGCAAAGAAGATATTATTGCTACACGAAACCTTAAAACGTGCCTCTGATGTTTCTGGTAAACCCGTTGATAATGTCACCCATGTATTTCCTGTATTGGGTACACCTTCTGCCAATGTGTAGTTAAAATCATAGCCGCCATTGGTTGATAACAACACATCAACACTATCACAATAAATAGGCGCTTGTTCTGTGTTAGCCGTGTTCCAGCTTATTTTGTAACCCCTACCTAAATTATAATGAGAACGCGGCATATTCAACGCAAAACGGCTACCTGTACGTTTAACGCTAATCGACATTTCATCGCTTTGAGCGGCGTTGAAACCATCCTGTGCTACTAATTTAAAACGTAATGTTCTATCTCGAATAGGTAAGTTTTCACCCCGTGTAGTTTGATGGTAAAGAAGATTTTCAAGCGGTGGAAATGTTCTTGAACTTGAACGATTAGGTAGATGCGCTCTAAATAACGCATTGTTGCCTGTGTCTTCAGATTCTGCCGAACTTGTTCCTACATCGACTTGCTCCCATGCGTACACTAAACGGTCGCCTTCTGGATCATTTGCATGTCCTTTTAATTCAAACGGGGTGTTGGCAGGGATTACATAGTTACTGCCCGCATTTGGGCGAGGGGGTTCATTATTAAGCGTTGCACGAATACCGCAACGACTGCCATTACCATTTTGAGTAAAGTTTCTAATTTGTTCAATACTACCGATGTGGAACATCGCATCGACATGGGATTGAATATTGTCACTGCCGCAAATTCCCGCATAAGACATAATAGTTGAACCACTGCCCGGTTCAAATGCTGTGCTTGCAGAACGTGTTCTACCCGCACAAAGACCTTCAGAACTATTAAAAGTATGTGTTGCACCTAGTTGATGACCAATCTCATGTGCGACAAAATCAAGCGAAAAGCTATCACTACCCGGGTTTGAAGTACCCGACATTCCTTTTGCTTTTGAATTATCGTTACACGCACTACCAATTACGGCTAAACCGCCCCCTGATGTAGAAAACAAATGGCCTAAATCATAATTCTGTACACCAATAATTCTATTGATAACACCTTGGTTAATAGTGATCAAGCTACTTGTATTTGTAGATGTGTATGGATCTGAATCTTTATCTTCAAAAATAATCTCATCATTGTTTTCCACTAGACTTAAATGAATACCTAAATCCTGTTCGTATACCTGATTAACTCGGTTCAAGGTGGTTGCAATGGCACTTAACGCGCGGCTTTTTCCACCTTTAAGTGCGGTGTACTCACCCGTTGCTGCAATCGCAATGCGGTAACGTAGTAAATGCTGAACTGAACGCTGATCTTCTCTACTTTGCATTTTTGATAATGGGGCGATAGATGGTGATAATTTATTGAATGCATCCGATGAATGATCATCTAATAAGCATTGGTGACCCGGCGCATTGTGGTTTATGTTGTGATCAATAGACTGATCTTGCTTACGATAGCTTGCATATTGATTTGACTGACCAGTAACGTCAACATAGCGAGTGTCAGTATAGGTAGGGTCGATAAAAATCACTTCGCCATCATGCATTTGTAACATTGCATGAAAGCCATTCGGCGTTATATCAATCGTGCCTGAAAAAATATTTTCGTCGGGTATTAATTTGAATGTTTTAATTTCGGGGAATTTTTTAGCCAATAACTCCGGCAGAATCACAGAGTTTTTATATTCCACGCTGATTTGACGACCATCAGGTAATGGCAATGTAATCTGCTTACGGCTACTAGCAGAACGACTCAGTGCTGATGAAGGTGCAGACGTATTTAAAAATAACTGCATTTGATTCGTATCTAAGGTTAACAAACGCGCCTTATTGAATTTTTGTGTTGGTACTGTATTTGAATTTTTAGCCACAATTTGTAGAACATCGCTCCATAACTCTTCTGCGATGACATTCTGCACAAGAACAGAATTAACTAATAACACTAAGATTAAACGACTAAAAACACTCATTCTAAACACCTATTTTCATTATTTGAAACAATGCGTTTCAACTAAATTAAGATGTTATGGTGGGCTAAAGCCCTACAGTTGTTGAGCTACACAGGTATGAGCAGCCTGTTTTTTATGACCAAAATAAGGCAGTGATAGCCTGTCTTTAACCGCCTACCGTTCGTCAGCTTCAGTCCTTTACTACTGATCGTTTATTACAAACCATTGATCATTGACGGCGCTTTTTTAGTTATAATTATGCTTATTAAAAAAGAGTTTTTTATCTATGTGGCAAGCCGAATTTAAGCTTTATCTATATCCCGATGACTCCTCACTATTCGTGGACAAACTTGACTTGGAATCTTTGCTTTCGGCGATTGAATTTATTGGGCAAAAGCAGATAGAAAACCGCTTTCAAGTAGGTAACAAATTTCTATCGTTACTGTGTTTTACGGGTTGTTCGCCCAATATCGAATTAGAACCACAAGATGATAAACCCTATTGTTATATAGAAACTGAAACCGCACAGAAAGCCCAATTTGTTTCAGGTAAAAACAGAAGAAAGGTGATTTGCCCAGAATGTAAAATGGCGTTACAAAACATTGATGCTATTTTTCAGAACAAGTTGAACAACCTAAAAGAATACGACTGTCCAGAATGTAATAAGCACACATTTAATCTAAACACGATAAATTGGCGCAAGAGCGCATTTTTCGCCCGTAGTTGGCTAGTAGTGGGGAATATTTATGAGTTAGAAGCGGTGCCAGATGAAAAGCTACTGACGAGCCTTAAAGAATTGACAGGGGTTGAATGGAAAGTGGCTTATATTCGACAAGCATCTTAAATCTTTAAATTATATGAAGCTCGTCCAAACTCACCTCTTCAGTTTCCAGAAGTTGATCTAAGCGGCGTTGTTGAATACTGACATCCAGTAAATATTCGCCTTTTTCAGAAATTGTTTCATTTTTAATCGCATCCATTTCATAAAACTGTGCGCGTAAACGTGCCATCGACGGGGCTAATCGTAAGCTTCCCTGAAAAACGTCTTCTGCAAATTTTTCTGCCAAGAGTGCTGATAAACCCTCAATTCCTTCCCCTGTCAATGCAGATAACCAGACTCTTGCAGGTAAATCATTATGCGCTTTATCAACATGCGCCGAGGTATTTTCGACTAAATCAATTTTATTCATGATTTCGATTTGTGGGACATTTTCTGCGCCCAGCGCTTTTATGACACTGTTCACGTCATCTTTATAAAAATCACGGTCTTCTTCATGACTATCAATCACGTGTAATATTAAATCAGCCTCAATCGTTTCTTGTAATGTTGATTTAAATGCGACCACTAGATCATGTGGCAAATCGCGGATAAAACCTACCGTATCAGCTAATACAATGGATTGCTGATTGGCTAATTCTACCCGCCGCAAGGTGGGATCAAGTGTTGCAAACAACAAGTCTTCTGCAAACACATTCGCATCGGTTATTTTATTAAACAGCGTCGATTTACCCGAATTGGTATAACCCACCAATGATACAGTCGGTGTATCTGATTTTTGGCGTAATTGTCTCCCCTGCTCGCGTTGTTTGCTAACTTTTTCCAAACGCTTGTTGATCTGTTTGATACGCACACTGATTAAACGTCGATCAGTTTCTAACTGCGTTTCACCTGGCCCACGCATACCGATGCCACCTTTTTGGCGCTCTAAGTGCGTCCAACCACGAATCAGTCGCGTTGACATATGTTTGAGCTGTGCCAGTTCGACTTGTAATTTACCCTCGTGCGAACGGGCGCGTTGGGCGAATATATCAAGAATGAGTGCGGTACGATCAAGCACGCGACATTCCAAGGTACGTTCCAGATTACGTTCTTGCGCAGGACTTAAGGCGTGATCAAAAATAACCACATCGGCATCATGTTGTAACACGGCCAGACGAATCTCTTCGGCTTTACCTGTACCAACAAAATAGCGGGAGTCGGGTGCTTGGCGAGAACCACCAATAACCAAAGAATTACGCGCACCAGCAGAACGGACAAGTTCTTTAAATTCTTGTTCATCCTGTTGTTGTGCGTTGTGTTTGCTTGAGTGTGATCCGAAGCGTATTTGTACCAAAATGGCATTATCAATCCGAGTTTCGCCCTGACTGAGTTTTTCAAATAGCTCCAAAACTAATGACTAGCGAATAGTTTAAAATCGCTAAAAGTCATATTTAAACTCATAGAATGATTATTCAGCAGTGTCGTCTTCAATCGTTAATTTAATTGGACGTGAAGGAACAATCGTAGAAATAGCGTGTTTGTAAACCAACTGGCTTACGGTACTGCCTAGCAGAATTACAAATTGATCAAATGACTCGACATGACCTTGTAATTTAATTCCATTAACAAGATAAATCGCAACGGGAATGCGTTCTTTTCTTAAAGCGTTAAGGAAGGGTTCTTGTAGCATATGCCCTTTTGACATGGTGTGCTCCTGGGTTTTATTATTAGGTTGTGGTTTATTATAGAGTTGCAATTAAAATACTTATTGGGGCGCAACTCACCTGTAATCCATACAGACTGAGCAAATAATAACAGGTTTAGATGAAAAATAAAAAAGCAATTGATCACTAATTGCCCAATGGTAGGTTTTGCGCTCTAAACCGTCGTTTTATAAGGTGTTTTTTGACAAAAGGTCAAAATATCACTAGATAAGACCTTTGCTTAAGGAATCTCTGAACAAGTCCCATAAATTCTGGCAACGCCAAATTTCCAGAAT
>DQUJ01000166.1 GCA_015662325.1 Leucothrix mucor
GGTATTCCCACCGATATTCATGGGCGCGTTGTTGTGCCTTCTAAATCATCCCCCGAACAAGCGGTAAATGGATTATATGCGGCGGGCGAATCTGCCTGTGTTTCGGTGCATGGCGCGAACCGTTTGGGCGGTAATTCGTTATTGGATATTTTGGTGTTCGGTCGTGCGGCAGCTGATCATATGATCGAATATTTACAAGAAAACACCTATGCACATAAGTTTGATAAAGACTCTTTGCAACAAGCACTTGATCATTTGAAATATTGGGATGAAGACAGCAATGATGAAGATCATGACAAAAATCATAAAGAAACTAATAAAAAATCAGAATCAATAAGCCAATTACGGGATGAATTACGTGGGGTAATGGAACAGCATTGCGGTGTTTTTCGCACTAAAGACATCCTTGCCGAAGGTGTTGAAAAAATCAAAGCAATCGTGGCACGCTTCCCCAATGCTAAAATCCATGATCAAAGCAAAATATTCAATACTGCCCGTGTTGAAGCATTTGAATTAGATAATTTAGGCGAATGTGCATTAGCGACAATTATATCTGCATTGCATCGCGAAGAAAGTCGCGGCGCCCATTCGCGGGTAGATTTCGACAGTCGTGATGATCAAAACTGGATGAAACACAGTTTGTTTCATAAAGGGGATGACAAGCCAGAGTACAAACCAGTACGCACCAAACCTTTGACTGTCGATTCTTTTCCACCGATAGAAAGGACGTACTGATGCGCTTTTCAATCTATCGTTACAATCCCGAATGGGATGAACAGCCTTTTGTGCAAAAGTTTGAATTGGCGGATGATAAAGTTGAACCTGGAATGATGCTTTTGGGCGCACTCATCAAATTAAAAGAACAAGACGAAACCTTGAGTTTTAGACGTTCTTGTCAAGAAGGCGTGTGCGGATCAGATGGCATGAACATCAATGGCGTTAATGGATTAGCCTGCATCACACCTTTATCTGATCTTAATCAACCCATAGAGCTACGACCACTGCCCGGAATGCCCGTGATTCGCGATTTAATCGTAAATATGGAACCCTTCTTTAAACAATACAAAGCCGTAAAACCATGGCTAATTGTTGATGAGGAACCACAGCCCGAAAGTGAGCGTAAACAATCCATCGAAGACCGTGAAAAACTCGACGGACTATATGAATGTATTTTGTGCGGTTGTTGCTCTGCGGCATGCCCATCTTACTGGTGGAATCCCGATCGCTTTATGGGGCCTGCCGCATTGTTGCAAGCCTCGCGTTTTATTCAAGATTCCCGCGATCAAGCCAAGGCAGAACGGCTAGAACAACTGGATGATGCGTATAAACTGTTTCGTTGCCATACGATTATGAATTGTGTGCAAGTCTGCCCCAAGGGATTAAATCCAACCAAAGCCATCGGAAAAATAAAACAAGAAATGTTGAAGCAGAAACTGTGAGTCAGGCAGACCATAATCGACTACGCTGGAAGTGTCGGCGGGGTATGTTGGAGCTGGATATTTTACTCAGTAGTTTTCTAAAAAATGGTTACGATACACTTGATGATGCTGACCTTGAGCGTTTCTCTCAATTATTAGACTACGAAGATAACCCACTGTTTGAACTACTAATGGGGAAAATGCAGCCAGCGGATGCATCGTTTAACCCACTGCTTACTTTAATTCGTGGTTCAGTAGTCGCAGCATTATAAAGTACGGTTAAAATCATAAAGTACGGCCAAAAATAGACAATGAATGACATATGTCAATGATCTATTGTTTAAAATTAAAGATACTCTTCGATGCGTAGTTACATACTATTTATTACTAACGAAGGAATAAAAAATGATTGATTTAAATCGTAGAAAAATGCTTAAGAACAGCATCTTTGGATTAACAGCAGTTGCAGCTGGCTCTATGCTAGCGTCAAACGTTTATGCAGATGGCACGCCAGATTTAACAGAAGATGACCCAATGGCAATGGGTTTAGGCTACAAAAAAGACACGACAACTGTCGATGCAGCAAAACAGCCAAAACATACAGCTGATCAAAGCTGTGCTAACTGTGCTTTATTTACAGCAACAACAGACGGTGTAGGAACATGTACTATCTTTGCAGGTAAGCAAGTAAGTGCTACAGGCTGGTGTACAGCTTACGCTAAGAAAGCTTAATTGATGTAAATTGACCTTTTGGGTGAATGCAAAGCCGAACGTTATTTTTTAACGTTCGGCTTTTTTATGAGTGGTAAACCAGCTTAAGTCCACTAGGCTCTCGCAAATTAGGATAAAGAAATATTGATCAAGTAGTCAGCTTAACCAAGCCTTCACCCACTTTAAACTCATGCAATTCTGCAGTATCTGGGTTTTTCACCGCTAAAATCACCCATTCATTACCCACTAAATTCTTGATAGCAGGTTGCCGGGTATAAATAGCTTCGACTGTTTTTAAATAGGTTTCAACAATCACTAACAAACGCATGGGCTCGTGTAATTCGGTCATTTGTCTGGCAAGCCCTGTTTGTAAATCACTGGATGTACCGTGCATTACGCCGAAATTTCCCGCGATGTTGTGGGTGGTTTTATTGCCCGAACCTAAATAACCGTTTTGAATACTAGAGAAGTAATAATCCATAGCAATGCCCACGCCAACCACGCCGTTTCCAAGTAATTGTGCTTCTAATATTTTACCTTCGGGGTCGTTGTGCGGGTCATAAGAAACCATAAAGGTACGACGATCCCACGACACACCGTAGTGCATAGAGCGCCTGCCAATAAAGGCGCTGGCACAGCCTTGATGCCCTAATTCTGCACGGGGTTGATTAGGCGAAGCCGCACGCGCTTGTACATGGTTTGCTGCTTGTTCGGTGGATAATGAATCGCTTGCAGATGCAAACTTTTCACAACGTTCCTGAGCAGAAAGGTTAGTCGCTTGTAGCACCTGTGTTTGGCATTCTGCAAATTCTTGTTGATGTGTTTCTGGGATTAAATCGGCATCTGTCCAGACGATTAAATCACTCGTCGTATCGTGTTCGGCAGAGGTGAACCAGCAGTCGTCAGGAATAATTATATCGTGTTGTTTTTGTAACAAGGCACGGGTTTTTGTTTCGTTAATGCTGTTGCAAAATGCACGTGCATTCGGCCCACCGAAACGCCCACTACACGCACCACAGCCATAGGCGAGTACATGCGGATTATTGACCTGTTTTGAACTGTGTGCCATTAAAATAACTAAACGCGAATAGCCGCTGGTAAAGCCTGTTAACTTTAAATAAGCCGCGAGCTTTTCCACTTTTTCTGTTTGGCTCAAACCCACTTGATTGTGTTCGGCGCTGGGGTTTTCTACTATTTGATCGTCTTCTGCGGTGTATTGCATTCGGGTTTTAACAGGTGCGGAAAGCGTGTTTCTCATGCTAGTGCTGAAACGTTGATACTTAGCAGGGAAGAAGTTTCTACCGACTAATTCGGCAAAGCCAAAGGGCGATAATAAAGGCAGTGTTAGCACGGTTTTAAATAAACTTTGGCGCATACCGTGTGTTTTTAAGGTATTAAAAACGCTGAATTTTTGGTGTCTTTTTTGATGCTTTTTTAGCTGTGCTTCGCTCACGCTATTATCGGCAACTTCATGTAGTTGGTGTACCGCTGTAACAACGGGTTGCGCCAGTTTAATGGTCTTGTTGGCATTGAGTGATTTGAAATTATTGGGTAAACCAAACACACCTGCCGCGCCTATTGTTTCTATATTTGGGGCGACGGCTTCTAAATGTCGGCGAATGCTTTCTTCGCGATCATCCATACAAAAAATCAATTGCGCATCGGGGCGGGTGTCACGGTTTTCCCAGCGCCCTTGGTCATGATTATTAATCAGTGCGTTGTAAACCTCGTGTTTGTAATTGTGTTCGTAGGCGCGTATCCATAAATAACCGCTGGTGTCGGAATCATCAAGTGTTTCTAAAATAGAAAGTAGGGCGTTGACTTGTTGCGAACTTAAGGTGTTGACGTTATTTGAATCTAAGCCTAAATGTTGACTTAGATGGAATAAGCGCCAGGCATTAATATAGGCTTTGGTGTCAATTACGTGTTCGGTGATTAATGACCAAGAGAGCATTAAATGCGAAATTTCGTGCCACTTTTCTTTGTTGATATGCCCTACGTTGGATGATAATAATTGATCCGAAAGACTTTGGATATATTCGGGCAATTCCTCGTTAAAGGTTGAATGGCGCACGTAGAATTCATTAAGATTATGTTTAAAATAGCCGCGCAAATCGGGCAGGGTAGCATCTAATTTCCAATGATCGCGCGTCACGTGGCGACAAAATAAATGTTCCAACACCAAGCGAACGGCAAGGTAATCGATCATTTCGGCAGATTTTTCTATATCTTTATAGTTTTTATTGTGATCACGCCAGTTAAACATGCCAGACCAACCGGGCATTTCTAACGCAAGACAACGTAAATAATCTTGCCAGTGATCTTTCTCGATACCGATGCGCATGAGTTCGGTTTCAATAGTTTCTAATGGATCATCAGAAAGGGATTGGGTGTAATCGCGCCAAGTGATGAGTTCGTTAAAATACGGGTTAAGATCGTGTTCCGCCATGTCTTTCCAGAAATGGTAAAACCCTTGGGGTTGATTCGTATTGGTACTCATCCCTAAATCTAGCCACGCCGATAATTGACGAATTAGAATAGGCTGTTCTTCTTCTAAAATATCAGTATTCGTTAAGCGTTTAAGCAGGGTACGCATGGTGATGGTTTGCCCGACGCTGGCAAATGTTTTGTGTAACTGTTTTTCGCTGCGTTCTGCAATCAGTTTGCGCGTGGTGATGTGATCTTGCGTGTCGCAATCAAGCTCATCATTGATGCGTTGCCAAATATCAACAGGGGATAAATCAACAAAGGCGCTGAAATGGGCTGGGTTTTGGCTGAGATTAACGTGTTTTAAACAGTTTTCCCAAAGGGGTTTAAGGTCGCAGTAAAACTGTTTGTCAGTGGGCGTAATATCATCCTGAAATGTATTCAGCGCATTGTCTTCTTCAATTTTCCAGAGCAGTTTTCGATAGCTGATATTTTTAATATCGTTAATTAGTGCTGTGGAATAAATAACTTTTTGAGTGACAGGTGATCCATTGACTTCGAAAACAATCTTATCGGTATCAATGTTTTCATCTTGTTCCAGTACGGCATCAATATCCCGTTGGGTGATGCGTCCTTTATGAAAAGCGTCGCGATAAGCGCTGGCAGGAAGATAGCAGTAGGCACCTGTTTTTTGATGTACCTCGCGCAATGCGGCGTTAAAAGGCAAATGTTCGTAATGCATCAGCGGATTAAAATGCACAAAATCACTTAACGGTGCTTGGGTCGGCAATACTTGGTTAAGACCCGCTATTTGTTCTTTTAAAAACGGCTGATTTATTTTTGACATAGTATCGCTTTAAGAGAGTGTGGTTTATAGACAAATAAATCCAAAATTTGAGTAAGCAACCACACAATAAACGGTGTATTATACGCCGCTTCATTACCTCTGCAAGATGTGAATGATGACTTCATCAAGTAGTCTCCTGTATTTATTATTATTGCCTTTCATTGGCGCTATTGTTGTGGCGATTTTACCCACTAAGCGTGTCAAATTAATTCGCAATGTGGCGATCTGGATTTCTGCCATTACGATGTTCTACGCAATTTATCTTATTGGCTGGGGCGATGTTAACCCGCAAGCGTCTGGTTTATGGCAGAGCTATTATCATGATTGGAATACCCGCATGGGTACGTCTTTTGCGCTGGGTGTGGATGGTTTTTCCTACCCGATGGTACTGTTGACAACGCTACTGGTGTGGGTGGCGGTGATGTCATCAAAGTCTATTACAAGCCACCCCAAGGGCTATTATTTTTTGATGCTGGTGTTAGAAGCCGCCATCATGGGCGTGTTTATGGCGCGCGATTGGGCCTTGTTTTATGTCTTCTGGGAAGCCACCTTAATTCCGCTGTTTTTCTTGATAGATCGTTGGGGCGGTAAAGGTCGCCAAACCGCCGCTTTAAACTTCTTTTTATATACCATGGGTGGCTCGGTCTTTATGTTGTTGAGCTTGTTGGTGCTGTTCGATGCTACGGGTGGAAAATCATTCTCGTTCGAAGCAATTGCAGAAGGCGCAAAGCATTTAGATCACTCGCAACAGGTGTTAATTTTTCTGGGCTTGTTAATCGGCTTTGGCGTAAAAATGCCCATCTTCCCATTGCACGGTTGGTTGCCCTTGGCGCATGTCGAAGCACCTAGTCCTGTGAGTATTTTGCTATCGGGTATTCTACTTAAAATGGGCGCGTATGGTTTGATTCGTGCCACGGGAATGCTACCCCATGCGGCAGAATCGCTACAATTGTTATTGGTTATTTTAGCTTTAATTGCAATCACTTACGGCGGATTACTCGCGTGGCGTCAAAGTGATATGAAGAAAATGATCGCCTATTCTTCGGTGAGTCATATGGGCGTGGTATTGCTGGGAATTTCGACGCTTAATGTTACTGGAATGACGGGCGCGGTGTACCAAATGGTGGCACACGGCTTTGTGGCAGGCGCAACCTTTATGCTGATCGGCTTATTGTACGAGCGTACGCATACGAAAGACATTAATGATTATGGAAACTTAATTCACGTTACGCCACGTTTTGCCTTCTTTATTGTTATCGCCTTTATCGCAGGTGTCGGTTTGCCGGGCAGTGCGGGATTTGTTGCCGAACTACACGTTATGATTGGTGGCTTTCAACAATGGGGCTGGATGTTGGTGATTCTTTCGTTTGGTATTTTAATCAGCGCGACTTACGGTGTACGTACCGTTAAACGTTTGTTTACTGGTTCTGAAAACCCTGATATGAAAGACATTCCAGATATGCGAAAAACAGAGGTATTGGCGGCTACTATTTTAGTGTTTGCGATTTTCTCGTTTGGTTTTTACCCCGCGCCGTTATTGGATTTAATTACGCCGACTGTGCAAGACTTTTTACAGCAGTTGAATTCAGCTATTGCTGCTCCTGAAACTACTGCTACGCCTGTGACAGAATTGATTGCACCTGATATTCAACATTAGAAACTAAATAGAAACAAAATATAACTGACTAATATATAAAGTAAATGAAGCCGGTTTATTTGGCGTAATGGAAGGTGGTTCGGGTGATTTGCGTACGGGCTTGCCATTACAAA
>DQUJ01000095.1 GCA_015662325.1 Leucothrix mucor
AAAGGTTACTCTCTTGAGACTGCAATCCCATGGAAAACGTTGGGTGTAAAACCTATCGCAGGTCGCGTTATCGGTATTGATGTGCAAATCAACGACGACGATAACGGCAAAGAACGTGACGGTAAAATTGCATGGCATGCTAAAAAAGATAATTCATGGAAAAGCCCTCAAACATTTGGACGCTTGGTGTTAGGGATATAATCCGTACGCTTCGATAAGCTCTAGGCATGATTCAGTCGCCTGAGCTTGTCGAAGTCGAGTTTTGTTGAGGCGGGTTTGAGCCCTATCATTATTTAAGCCTCGACAGCCCTCCCTATAAATCGCATAATTCCTGCGAATCATTATTGTAGAAATGTGAAAATTCATGAAAATAAACAAAGGTTTACTGGTCTTATTCGGCTTACTTATTCTGCTTGTTAGTGTCAGCCCTTATTTATATCAGCGTTATCAACAATATCAAAATTTTCATACACCTCCCGCGACACCGCCGAGCGCCAGTGATTTAGCATCGGCACGTTCAACAAAGTCGCCGCGATCCAATACGCTTAAACCCAGAGAAAGCAAAACCAAAGGCATTGTGCTTGGCATTAATACTGCCGATATTCGTGAAGATACTTCTAGCATTCAATTTCTTAATCTCTTCAAATCGGCTATTCCCTTTGCAGAAACTGTGCCGTGGGGCAGTGGCAAAGAAGTGGAATACGATGAGAACGGTTGGCCGACGAATCTAAATGGCGGCAAAGCGGGTACAAAGTTTTTGAATCGATTACCCGAAGGCACAATCGAAGATGGCTATTATACCGTGCTGTACGACGGTGAAGGCGAAATCTTCTACGGCAACGATGCGCGTATGATCGTCCACCGCCCTGGTAAAGATGTGATTGAGATTAAAGCAGGTAAAGATCACACCTTAAACGCCTCTTTATTTATTAGAAAAACCACGCCAGATAATCATATTCGTAATATCCGCATTCTGCCCGATGGTGGCATTTGCAAAGGGTTGCCGCATATTCGTGTAAAAGTAGCGGAAGATTGTGGCAAAACAGAATTTCTAAGCTTTGTTGATCATCACGATACGATACTCTTCAACCCTGATTACCTTAACTTTATGAAAGATTTTCAGGTGATTCGCTTTATGAATATGTCGGGCATGACGCGCAACCCAGTCGAACACTGGAATGAACGCAATAAACCCGACAAAGCCACATGGGGCGGCAGAGCGGGTTTGTATTCACGCGGAGCACCAGTGGAAATCATGGTTGCACTAGCTAATCAAGTAAAAGCAAATGCGTGGTTCTCGATGCCGTATAAAGCTTCGGATGACTATATTCAACAATTTGCAGACTATGTTAAAGCCAATCTCGACCCTAATCTAAAAGCCTATATTGAATACAGTAACGAGGTCTGGAACCCTATTTTTATCCACCACGATTACGCCATCGAAAAAGGACTTGCAGCCAAACTTGATGAGAAAAAATCACCCGCAGGATACAAATGGTATTCACGTCGCAGTGTCGAAGTCTTTAAAATATGGGAAAAAGCCTTTGGTGGTGATGATCAATTAGTGCGTGTAATGGGGAGTTGGACAAGCAATCAAAACATGTCGAGCCAAGTATTAGCCTTTGAAGATGCCTACAAACACACCGATGCAATCGCCGTAGGACCTTACGTTTCGGCGCACCCAAAAGAGTTACGCAAAGCCAAAAATGTGGATGATGTGTTTTCTTTGATGATGGATAAAAACTCCAAATGGGGCATGACTACGATACTTTCTTATATTCAAAAACAAGAAAAAGTGGCGACTTCATTCGGCGTTGATTTAATTGCCTACGAAGGCGGGCAACATTTGGTTGATTGGGACACCCGCACGGTGGATCAACACCCAAACCCCCTACTCTACGCCGCAAACCGCGATCCACGTATGGGCGTGCTTTATGATGAATTAATGCGCGAATGGCGACGTGCGGGTGGTAAGTTGTTTGTGGCATTCAGCGCACCGCGTATTTATAGCTGGTACGGCAGCTGGGGGATTAAAGAACATATTCGCCAACCGCGTTCCGAAGCGCCAAAATACGATTCTTTACTGCGTTATTTAGAGGACAGTTTACACCCTGAAAATATTACAAAAGCATCTGCTGCATCTTCTTTAACAGGTGAAAAACAAGACAGTTTTATTCCTGTTTCTTACGCAAAATCACCCCATAAAATCTGGAATATGAGCAAACATCAGAAAATCTCATCCAATGCTAACAACACCAGCCACAGCGATATTAGCGCAAAATGGCAAGCTAACTGGGATGCTAAACACCTCTACTTTAGCTTTGCGATTACTGACAATGATATTCAAAAAGGTGACGAGATCGTATTAACACTGGATCAAAAGATCAGCACACAAGAAGATAAAACCGACACCACAACCGAACCAACAGAAAACGTAAAAACTTTCACCTTCACACCTTTTGATAGCCTTGGCACACAAACACATCACACCAAAACCAGCACAGGTTATTTGTTAAATGTTGCTGTTCCTTGGTCTGCGATACACTCTGGCAAACAGTCGGTTAAAACGGGTGATACATTAGGCATTAATATCAAAGTAACCGATGTGGATGAAGATGAAAAAGGCAGTCAAATACTTTATTTAAGTAATAAAAATAAGGCATTACCTGAAATAAAACTAGCGTACTAGCCTCTTTAGGCCACCTCTATTAAGGAAGCTCTGATCAAGTCCCATAAATTCTGGCAACGCCAAGTTTCCAAGTTCGAGACATTTGTTTTTTGCATAGTTATTCTATGGTAAAAACAAATAACG
>DQUJ01000169.1 GCA_015662325.1 Leucothrix mucor
AAATTGAACTAACGACACGTCCCTGCATCCATTTATCTGCATTTTCCAACGAATAACCAGGTCGAGTAGACACCACAATATGGGTTAATTCCAGTATTTTTTGCCAATCACGCCACTGTGTAAAGGATTGAAACGCATCTAAACCCAGCATCATCAATAAAGATGGCGTGGCAGATTCTTCATCCGCTTGTTCTTTATCAATGTCTTCTTCGTTGACAATGGATTGTAAGGTATCAACCGTATAAGAGCTACCCTGTCGATGATATTCTCGATCATCCACCGTAAATAAGGGAAAACCCTCAACCGCTAGCTTCACCATATTTAAACGGTGTTCTGCGCTTGCAATAGGCTTCCAACGATGCGGCGGATTGGCACTGGGAATGAATCGGACTTCATCCAAGTCAAACTGTTCGGCAATTTCTAACGCAGGGCGTAAATGTCCAAAATGAATCGGGTCAAATGTACCACCAATAATACCAATCACTTACGAATATGCCCATCACCAAACACCACATATTTAACCGACGTTAAACCATGCAGCCCTACAGGACCACGCGCATGTAGCTTGTCGGTACTAATACCAATTTCTGCGCCCAAACCATATTCAAAGCCATCCGCAAAACGGGTGGATGCATTTACCATCACCGAAGCGGAATCAACTTCGCGCATAAAGCGGCGTGTTTTACTTATGTCTTGGGTAATAATCGTGTCTGTGTGTTGCGAACTATAGGTATTAATATGTGCAATCGCTTCATCTAAATCTTCAACCACTTTAATCGCTAAAATAGGCGCAAGGTATTCGGTGCTCCAGTCTTCTTCTGTGGCGGCATTACAACCAATAAATGATTGTGTCTTTTTACAACCACGCAGTTCAACGCCCTCTTTATCAAAAATAGTTTTTAATAACGGTAATATTTTTTCACTGCGAGACTGAGCAATCAACAAGGTCTCCAACGTATTACACGTACCATAACGCTGGCTTTTCGAATTAAAGGTGACTTTAACCGCTTTGCCTGTATCGGCATCATCATCAATAAAAACATGACAAATACCGTCTAAATGTTTGATAACTGGGATTAAAGAATCATTGCTGACGCGTTCAATCAAACCCTTGCCACCGCGCGGGATAATCACATCCACCGAATCTTTAAGGCGTAATAGTTCACCTACGGCTTCACGGTCGGTTGTTTCAACCACTTGTACGCAGTCGGCAGGTAAATCTACCGCTTTCAAACCCGCTTGAATACACACGGCTAAGGCTTTATTAGAATAAATAGCTTCTGAACCACCGCGTAAAATCGTGGCGTTGCCCGACTTTAAACACAAGGCGGCCGCATCCACCGTTACATTTGGGCGTGATTCATAAATAATACCGATAACGCCTAGTGGCACGCGCATTTGCCCCACTTGAATACCCGAAGGGACATAATTTAAATCGGTTATTTCACCGACAGGGTCAGCCAATGCCGCAATTTGGCGCAGACCTTCTGCCATCGTATCAATTGCATTATCGCTTAATGCTAAACGATCCACCATTGCCTCTTCCAATCCTTTATCGCGTGCGGCTTGTAAGTCTTTCGCATTTTCACTTTGCAGATGTTCGCGCTGTTCTAAAATAGTATCCGCTATTTTATGTAAGGCATCGTTCTTTTGTTTTGATTCTGCCGCCGCTAGGATGCTAGAGGCAGTTCGCGCTCGGATTCCCACATCTTGCATGTATTGTTTTATATCTTGTGTCATGTTTAAAATATTTAACTCTTAATTTAAATAGTTGAATAATAATAGTGCTTGGTCTAAGGAGAGCCTGCGCTAGCTAATGCGCCAGCCAATTATGCTTTAGCCAATACAGGTTTGCCCGCTAAAGAAAGCGCCAATTCTAGCAAGTCTTGCCATACTCTGCTCATACCTTTATTAGCAGTTTCACCCTGCCCTTTGGATACGCGATCTATCTGGCTGTTCATCTGAATTAATTCTGGCCAATGAGCATGTTGCATACGGCGCAATGCCATCTGAAAAGGCTTTTGCCGTGGTCGTGGCACAGAGGCAATCACCTTAGATTCGGGCAAGCCATTGCGTAACTTAAAACTCGCATCGTATAACTGACGGGTTAAATCAGTCAACGTCCACAACACCAATTGTATCGCTGCACCTTCTTCGCGTAAATTATGATGGATATGCTGGATTCGATGGGTATCACCCAACATCACCGCGTTAGCTAGATCAAACACATTAAAACGTGAACTATCACTCACCGATGCAAGTACCATTTCATCATTAATTTCGGTTGCTTGATTATCTGCCTCATTTTTCACATGCAAGAGCTTTAACTTGTTAATTTCTTGAGTCGCGGCCAATAAATTACCTTCGACACGTTCTGTTAATAATCGAACCGCATCAGACGATGGGTGCATGCCTGCCATCTTCATACGTTTAACCACCCAAGACATGGTTTGTGGCGCAGATAATTCCCACACTTGCGTCATAATGCCACTTTTATCCAGTGCTTTAACCCACGCACTGTTAGCCATACTTCTATCTAGCTTCGGCGTTTGTAATATCAACACCTTATCATCGGGGATATGTTGTAAATAATCACGGATCGCCTGGCTACCTGCCTTACCAGGTGATTTATTGGTGACACGCACATCAAGAATTTTTTTCTCACTAAATAAAGACAAAGCATTGGACGCACCTGCTAGTTGATTCCAATCAAACTGTGCGTCGGTATGAAATATCTCGCGTTCGATAAAGCCCGCTTGTTTTGCGGCCGCCCGAATCGTATCTGCCGCCTCCATTACTTGCAGCGGTTCATTGCCCGAAATAAAGAAAACCCGTGGGAAATCTTTTTGGCGTTGTAAATATGGGCCTAATTGATCGGCTTGGACTTTCATACGAAGGGCATCTCTATTAATTAGGTATTTCTTCTGTAAGACTACAAGCTATCATATCCTAGACGAGCTTCGCAGAAAATGGTTATTCCCTTTGCAAGAAGCTCAACAACGGAAATGATAGC
>DQUJ01000055.1 GCA_015662325.1 Leucothrix mucor
AAACGGATTAGTAGCATCGATGAAAATATTGAATCATTACTGAGAGATAAAGGGGTTAAATCTTACACAGATCTGCGAGATGTCGATCACCAAACGTTATTTGATGTCATGGAAACACCTAACTTTAAAGTCGCAAAACAAGAAGTAGAAACATGGCCACACCAGTCCAGTCTTGCTGCAAAAGGAGAATGGAAAAAACTCACGGACTATCAAAATTTTAGAGACAGATCACAAAATGCATTAAAAAATGCAGGCTCGACTTCGGCACCCTCTACGTCGACTTCCGCATCAACGCCTACTGCAAACGCCTCACAAAGTTATTCAAGCACAGCGGATGAAAAAATAGCAACAGATAAATCCAAAGTGAATAAAGCAAGTGACGACTTTAGTAAAATTGAAGGAATTACTCCTGAAATTAGTCGAACACTCAACGAAAACGGCATTAGTCGTTTCTCACAGTTAAGTTCATCAAACGACAATACACTAAAAAGCCATCTATTGAGCGCAGGTATTAATCAAGACAAAGTGGATACTGAGTCATGGATACAACAGGCTGCCTTAGCAGAAGAAGGAAAGTGGGATGACCTCGAAGAATATCAAGACTTCTTGAGCATTAGAAATAAAAACACTCCATCAACAGATAATGCACACGACTCACGTTCTACTGCGAATAAAAATAATGATAATAAAGAAAACTCTATTAGAAAGATCAACGAAACAGATGATTTAACAAAAATTGAAGGCATCGGCCCAAAAATTGCAGAGGTGTTAAACACTCACAATATCAATACGTTTGAGGGCTTACATAAAACAACGCGCAACACGCTAAAAACACATTTAGATAATGCAGGGCCTCAATTTAAAATGCATGAACCAGAATCATGGCCTCACCAAGCAGGCATGGCAAACCGAGGTGAATGGGACAAACTAAAAGAATATCAAGACTTTATGATGGGCGGACGTAATGATATAGCAAGCTTAAGTAAGTCTCCAAAACTCTCAGGCAGTGATCTCTCTAATTCAGAAAAATCATCATCAAATCGATATGCTCCTGATAAAAAACAAGCATCGCTTTCTACCAGCTACGTAGATGATTTAACGAAAATCGATGGCATTGGCCCGAAAATAGAACAACTACTCAATGAAGCTGGCATTCTAAATTTTGCGCAACTCAAAAGTGCCGATAGAGATACGATCAAGTCTATCCTAGATACAGGTGGTCCACAGTTTAAAATGCACGAACCTAAAAGCTGGACCAAACAAGCGGAATACGCTGATGATGCCGAATGGGAAAAGCTAGAAAAACTTCAAGATGAATTAATGGGGGGGAGATAGCGTCAATTTTATCAAGGCATTATTATCACACCATTAATTTTACTAGACTCTTACTTTAGACCCTTAACCTGAAATTAGTGGGGTTCTTTGGTATTGGTATCAGCATCCTGCTTTCTTAATGCCTTTAGCAACAAAAGGTTAGCGTAACCATCGGCGACAATACCTTGTTTATATTGCCAGTTATGAATAGCTCGCTGGGTAATACTGCCAATTTTTCCGTCTATTTTTCCGCTATCAAAACCTGCCATATTTAACAATACTTGTATTTCTTCTTTTTGATGATAGCTTAAAGGCTTATCTTCCCGAGGCCATTTAGCTTTAATATTCTCACTATCACCTTTTTCTAATAGACGACTTAACTGTGCGACGGCAAGTGCATAACTATTAGATTTATTATATTGTCGAATTACATCAAAGTTATGCGTTATTAAGAAAACGGGGCCATTCTTTCCTGCGGGAATAAATAGGCGGGCTTGTCGATTGGGATGATTAAAAATATTGTCTTTATTGCTAAGGCTCCTGCTCGCTACTTTTACAACATTCAACCGTTGCCATCGCCAAAACTCAAGGTTGTGTTCTACTGTATTTAAGTGCCAATCAAAGTCTTCTAACAACTTAACTTCTACACCCCATTGTTGTTGTTCAAGCCAATCTGATTCACTTAAAAAATTGGCAATAGAAGCAAAAATATCGGGCAGTGATCTCCATAAATCGCGTTTGCCATCGTTATCATAATCGACCGCATATTTAAGATAAGACGACGGCATGAATTGCGTTTGACCCATTGCTCCCGCCCACGAGCCAATCAATTCTTTGTTATCTAACGGTTGATTTTGCAAGATAAGCAATGCGGATAACAGTTCTTGTTCTGCAAATTCTGTGCGCTTGCCTTGATACGCCAAGGTCGCTAAAGATCGAACCACATTTTTATTTCCGTAATTTGCACCAAAATCACTTTCCATTGCCCAAATAGCAACGATGATTTCTTTCGATACGCCGTACTCTGACTCAACTTTATCGAGTATTTTTCGGTGTTTTTTCAGTAGCTTTCGGGCTTTTTTAAGACGTGTTTTTGAAGTGGCATTATCAAGGTATTGCCAGATACTTTTAGTAAATTCTGGTTGGCTAGAATCAAGCTTAATAACATCGGGGTCGGGCTTTAAATCCTTTAATACCTTATCCAAGAATGTCTTATCCAAAAAGTTCTTTGTGAACTTTTTGGATAGCGCCCTTTGTCTAAAATCGTGTTTCCACTGATTGAATGACTGCTTTTCTTGAATGGCCTTATCAATACCATCTTCTGTTTTTTTGGAGGTAACTGAATCTAGATATTCTGCATGTGAAACAGTACTACTCGTTATTAAAATCAGGCCGAGTATTTTAATCCAGTATTCTATAAAATGATCAACGCGCATATTGCATTTTAAGCAGTATTAAACGTGCTGCTTCTGCATACATTGTGTTTCTTATTTGGCGCTCTTCTTCGGTTTTACCTAATACGAAATTAACATCATATAAAAAAGCTCGATCCAGATTGATACGCGTAATTTTTACAGGCCTGTTTTTGTTAATGCTGTTATCAACCAACGAATAATCAAACTTTAAAAATAATAAATATTCTCGTACTTTTCGTTTACTGGTATAAGCAACAACCCGCTTGCCTTCACGTAAGTTTTGGATTTTTATCGTGCTTTTAGTCAATGCTTTATCGGGGTACTGAACAACAAAAACACCAGCTTCTTGCAAGGCTAGTTTCAGGGCTTTAAATTGTTGGCTATCACGCTCCAATCCTTGCACAGTCACGCTTTTATACTTATCAGCTAAAGTAACTTTCTTGTGCAAATGAAAGCCATTGCTACACGCTTGTAATAAAAACAAGCTAACTAAAAGAAAAATGATTTTTATTTTAATACTCATTTCTTACAATAACATTTGGCTAGTTAGCAACAATATTAATCAAGCGCCCTTTTACCACAATCACTTTTCGTACCGTCTTATCGACCAAAAAGCCTTGTACATTTTCATTGTCTAATGCCAACGCTTCAATTGCATCATCATCCGTATCTAAAGCCACATCGACCTTACCACGCAACTTTCCATTGATCTGAATCATCATTTGCACGCTTGATTGCTCTAACGCAGAATCATCTACCTCTGGCCAAGGCATATCCATCACAGCTGTTGCATATCCTTCATTAGCATCCGCACTCGATTTAGAACTTTCTAAAGCGCATAACTGCTCCCATAGCGCTTGACACACATGAGGCATGATAGGAGAGAGCATCAAAACCGATTGCTTCAATGCCTCATGGCGAACTGCCTGCGCATTTGAATCGCTGTCGTGAAACTTAGAAAGATCATTAATCAATTCCATATTCGCGGCGATTGCCGTGTTGTAGGTGTATCTACGGCTCATATCATCAGTGACTTTTTGCAAAGTAATATACACTTTTCTGCGAATCGCTTGTTGATCGCTAGACAGTGATTCTTTGTCTAATTCAGGTACTGATCCAGATGAAACATGCTGAAATACCTGACGCCACAAACGTCGAATGAAACGGTTTGCGCCTTCAACGCCCGTATCCGACCATTCCATACTTTGATCGGGTGGTGCTGCAAACATCGAAAACACACGCAAGGTATCTGCGCCGTATTGTTCAATTAATGCTTGCGGATCAACCCCGTTATTTTTCGATTTTGACATTTTACTCATGCCAGAAAATTCTACTTCTCGCCCAGTTTGTTCACCGTTTTTGATGGTAGCACTAACAAATTTTCCTTTTTCATCCAACTTTACATCGACATCTTGTGGTGCAATCCATTGTGGTGCACCTGCCTCATCATCGTAATGATAGGTATCGGCAAGTACCATGCCTTGAGTTAATAATTTTGTAAAAGGCTCATCAGCTTCTAACAAACCTTCATCACGCATTAG